>DATKYK010000034.1 GCA_035528575.1 Dehalococcoidia bacterium
GAAACGCTTGACAATGCTATTGTATATTGTATACTACCCTTAGAAACGAAAAGGGGGAGTATGATGTGTAAGACATGCGCAGCACATGCTAAAAAGGATAAGGGCAAGAAAGAACCTGAGAAGAAATCAGTGAAGAAGTAAATCGGCGATAGGCGAACATATAAAGACGAGGCGTGTTTTTAACATACCTCGTCTTGGTTTTAAGTAGGCCTCTAAAGCAGCCTTCCTCAACACAAAATAGCGGTTTGTTAGATCACATTCCGATGAAATGTTCAAGTGAGGTAGCATTTAGTTTCTGTTTGCGGATTTAGTTGGGCAGGAAAGAATAATCACATACTGCTATAATCAATCTAGTTGAATACCAAAGGAGGTTCAGTCTTGCAGTTAGAACAGTCTTTGGGTTTAGTCGCTGGAGCGCTGGTAACATGTAGTATGGTTCCGCAACTGGTTCGTGTCTTCCAATTAAAAAGTGCCCGTGAGATAAGTGGACTTTTTACCATATTGCTTTTACTGGGTATGATTTGTTGGCTAGCCTATGGGATTTACCTCAGGCTCACTCCAGTTATTCTTTGGAATGCAATAGGGGCGGTTCTCGTCGCTCTACTTATATATGCAAAGCTAAAGTATGGAGGATATAGGAAAGATAAATAGGGAGCAACTGTTCGACTTCGTTGACCAGCATTTTTTAGCAAAGTTGGAATACCCCCAGCTATTCACAGAGGCAGAGCGTCAGGTAGAAGGGTGGTTTAAAGGTGAGTTAATCTACCTTTTCAGTTCTCTCAAAGCGAACTGGGAACCTGAAGCTTCAATACCAAGCCTTGGCAAAAAGAAGATTGATTTCAGGCTAAGGTTAGATGATAGCCCTGTTTATGCAGAAATAAAGGCCCTGTATCACGGCCGGCAACGTGGACAAGTGGTTGACCTCGGTATCTACTTCTACAAGGACAACGTAGGCATTTGGGGAGATGTGCAAAAACTAGCTTCAGTTGCTGAGGGTCACAGCTTCTGCATCTTGTTTATATACCCTCGGCCGGAGATAGGGCGTTGGCACAAGACCTTAGCTGCATATGGCCAGCGCATCGCGCCTATCACATTGGGAGAGGTAAGCGAAATCTTGCAGTTTCCGCCTGAACTATACATCGCAAAGCTGGAAGTATCCCTGAAACAGGGCTTAACATTATGACGTATTGTTCACCCGGTCACATTCTAGCGTTTGGTTCAACTGAAATGATCTGCTTACGGGGTGTTGACAACACTTTGGGAGAGGACTAGACTCAGGCTGAAAAACCTTCATTATTGTCATAATTCACAGTTAGGGTGGGTATACGCGGAAAGGGGGAAGCCAAAGTGAAAGTACAGAAGTCTATTGAAATTGCAGCACCACCAGAGAAAGTCTGGCCCTTCTTGGTTGAGCCTAAGAAGATCCTGAAGTGGTGTATTACCTTCAAAAAATTCGAGTACACCGGTAAGCAGCGCAGTGGCGTGGGCACAGCTCTCTACGTTGAGGAAAAGGCCGGCGGCCCGCTTATGAAACTGAATTTTGCGGTTACGGAATGGGTGGAGAATAAGAAACTTGCCTTCAACATGACCTCGGGGAACTTTGTGAAAGGTTATGAACAAACATGGACGGTAGACGCCACTCCGCCTGGTAGCAGATTTACATTTATGGAGCAGGTTAAGTTGCCTTACGGGGTCATCGGGAAGGTCATGGAGTTGTTTGCCCGACGTAGTTCGGAAGCCACCGTGAGGGAAATGTTGGCCAAGCTGAAAAGCTTGGTGGAGACATAAGAAGATAATCTTCTGCTGGTCTGCTCACATTATACACCTTCCTCTTGCACTTGATGATGCGTGGTACGAGTTCTATAGGTTGGTTCGTCTCCCCGGCTACTTCGTACTTGGCCTAACCAAAGTCCGGATCGTTTAATCAATCACACAAACTTCTATTCTGTTAAGTCATTTAACAATTGTCCGGAATGTCACATTCTAGCGATTTGTTCAGCGGTAGGATAGACTTCCACATCCGGCTACCTACAGACTACAATCATCACACTAAATGTGTTATATTCGTGTTGGGCGCACCATGAATTGTCTTTCTGGTTGCTAAGCGGAGCGCGGCCTGTGAAGTCATAAGCTGAGATTATCTAATTGAACGGTAAAGTGGAGCAAGGATAGACTAGAAGGAGGATGATGTATCATGTCATTGAAGGCTGCTGCGGAGTACATCGAGAGTCTGCGTGAGTTGAAACTGGATCTCTATCTACTCGGTGAAAAGGTGGGGAATTGGGTTGATAATCCTATTATCAGACCATCAATTAACGCTGTGGCGATGACCTACAAGCTTGCTCACGAGCCCCAGAACAAGGATCTGGCGATCACGGACTCTATGCTTACAGGAAAGAAGGTAAACAGATTTAACTCTCTCTTCAAGAGCACTGGTGATATGGTCAGTAAGGTAAAATTACAGAGGGAGATGGGACAGAGGACAGCCTGTTGTTTCCAGAGGTGCGTTGGTCTTGACGGGATCAATGCTGTTTTTAGCACCACCTACGAAATTGACCAAGAGCGCGGAACCAAGTATCATCACAGGTTTAGAGAGTGGCTGAAGTATGTTCAACATAATGACCTCTGTGTCCAGGGTGCCATGACCGATGTCAAGGGCAACCGGGCGGTGGGTCCAAGCAAGCAGACTGACCCGGACATGTTTGTGCATGTTGTGGAGCGAAGGAGTGACGGGATCGTCATAAGGGGGGCAAAGGCAAGTCAAACGGGAACCGTGAATTCACATGAAATGCTCATTATGCCAACCCTAAGAATGCGGGCCGGTGATGAAGACTATTCCCTGAGCTGCGCTATACCGACGGACGCTGAAGGCGTACACCTTATCTATGGAAGACAGTCCTGCGATACGCGCAAGCTTGAGGAGGGTGACATCGATGTCGGTAACTACAGCTTCGGGGGACAGGAGACACTGACTATCCTGGACTACGTCTTCGTCCCGTGGGATAGGGTTTTTATGTGCGGGGAGATCGAATTTGCCATCATGATGGTAGAGAGATTCGCCGCCTATCATAGGCAGAGCTACGGCGGTTGTAAGCCGGGCGTAGGCGATGTGCTTATTGGAGCGGCGGCCTCAATGGCTGATTACAACGGGACACGTAGAGCCCCTCACATCAGAGAGAAACTTGGGGAGATGATTCATCTCTCCGAAACGATACATGCCTGCGGATTAGCTTGCGCCTATGAAGGGTGGCAGACCATGGCTGGCAACTACCAGTCCAACATCCTTTTAGCCAATGTATGTAAGCACAATACGACGAGGTTTCCCTATGAGCTTTGCCGGCTTGCCGAGGACATAGCCGGCGGTATTCTGGTAACGCTGCCCTCCGAAAAAGACTTTAGGCACCCTGTAGTGGGTAAATATATCGATAAATACCTGAAGGGAGTAACTGTTGTACCTACAGAGCACCGAATCCGCATGTTGACGCTTATCCACTCCATTACTTTTGGCCATGTCGCTCCCAATTATCGCACAGAGTCGCTACATGGGGCAGGATCGCCTCAGGCACAGAAAATTATGATTGAGCGCGAGACGGATATGGACCTCAAGCAGAAGCTGGCCCGCAGTTTGGCTGGCATCGATAAAAGAGAAAACGTGATTGCTTAGTTTCCATAGGTAGCTAAACCGAGATAGATAGGCCTTCCTGGCGTGCAGTTTCCGCCTGATGATACCATCCCTGTACCACAGGCCGGTTGTTCGGGCGCATCATTACAGGTTTGCTACCTAGCGCTCTACAATTCCAGCGAATTGTGCAGTGTCTCCAGGTGGCCCCTGTCTAGCTTGACAGCCATGTCAAATGACGATATTATGGTGTACCATATGGCAAGCTGCAATGGGAAATACCGGGTGATATAACTAACCCAAACGATCGGGGACATTTAATGAGACCGCTGAAAAAGAGGTGCAGGATACTTCCTGCCGGGGGTCTGGGGGTGTCCCCCAGTTTTAAAAAGTCCCCCAAGATTGGGGGATTAGGGGGTTGATTGAGGCTATTTCAGCAGTCTCTAGTTATAGGCCCATTTGAAAGCTTAGCTTAGCCCACTAGTGGAGCCGTCATGCCATGATGATAGCGATTTCTAAAGCCTGGTGAGGGTATATATTCAAGCTTCTGCTTTATACAACATGCTTAAAAGGAGGGGAAAATGCTCAGAAGGGTGGCAATAGTTGGGTATGCTCAATCTCATCATCAGCATAATATGCAAAAAACCAGAGAGGATATGGTCTTTGAGGTCTGTAAGGAGGCTTTGCACCATGCCGGCATCCTGAGAGAGGATCTGGATACCGTTATCACCGCCTCTAGCGATTTTCTGGATGGAAGGACAATTTCAAATGTCTTTCTCAGCATGGCTGTTGGAGCTTTTATGAAGGATGAATCGAAGGTGGAGGAGGACGGGACTTTTGCGCTCTATTATGCTTTGATGAGAATCCTTGCCGGCACCCATGATGTAGCCCTGGTAGAGGCACATACACAGGGCTCGACCTTCAATCCCCATCAGGTAAGCTTTTACACCCTTGATCCATTATTTGATCGGCAGATTGGTGTGCTCAATGATATAGCGGCTGCCGCTCTTCAGGCGAGAATGTATATGAACAGGTACAGTGTGTCGGAAGAGCATCTGGCAATGGCAGCCGTTAAGAACATTACCAATGCCGCCCAGAATCCTTGTGCGCACAGAAAGATGCCAGACGTGAGTGTGGAAGAGGTGATGAATTCAAAAGTCTTTTACGATCCCATCAGGGAGCTTACGATGTCCCCTATAAGTGACGGGGCGTGTGCTTTAATACTTGCCTCTGAGGAGAGGGCCAGGGAGATCACCGACAAACCGGTATGGATAGAAGGAGTCGGTAGTTGCCAGGATCCCTATCTTCGGGACAGAGATATCTCAAGTCTGGATTCTCTGAAGAGTGCTGCCAGTACAGCCTACAAGATGGCTGGTGTAAAGGAACCCTTTTCCGAGCTGGATGTTGCCGAGATTTCCGAGAAATTCGCCCATGAGGAGCTGATGATTTACGAAGCCCTGGGTTTATGCCAGGAGGGTCAAGGGAAAAATTTGATTGAAAGGGGCACAACTCGCAGAGATGGTAAGATGCCAGTAAATCCCAGCGGTGGGGCGCTGGGTGCTGACCCGGTCTGTGCTACCGGGTTGATAAGGGTAGTAGAGGCGGCAAAGCAGATAAGGGGTGAAGCGGATGGTTATCAGGTTCCCGGTGTCCGCAGGGCTCTTGCCCATGGACAATTCGGGATTTGTGCCCAGAAGAATATGATTTTTATCCTGGGGGGTAACGGATCATGAGGAGAAATGTTGCAATAATCGGTTGTGGACAGACCAAACATTCGAGTAAGCGAAGAGATGTTAACATCGCCGAGATGGTATCGGAGGCGGTCTATAATGCGCTGGAAGACGCCCAGGTCAGTCCGCGGGAGGTCGACGCCTTCGTTGTTGGCAATATGCAGGGATTCGGTGGTATTGCCCAGCCAGAACAATGGCTGGGGGATTCAATTGGTGCCGCCGGGAAACCGGTCATCAGGATCGCCACTGGAGGGACGACCGGGGGATCGGTTGGACAGGGTGCTTATTATACTGTTGCCTCAGGACTTCACGATCTAGTTGTAGCTGTTGCCTGGGAAAAGCATTCAGATAGCAGAGAGGCTGGTGCCACGACCGGGCTACTGCATGTAGGGTTGGGCAATTTTTTCCACGCCGCCAGTTACGGGTTGAGTCTTAAGAACCTGGTTGCCACCTCGGCGGTAGGAGCGGCGGCTGGCGTTGCCGTTTATCAGGCAGTGTTTTACATGCATAGGTCCGGGTGCACCATCGAACACTTTGATATGGTAGCGGCAAAGGCAAGGCGCAATGCTGCTAATAATAAATATGCGCACCTTCAGTGGCCAGGCTGCACTCCAGAGGATATTGCCAAGACCGAGATCGTCGCATATCCCTTCAGGTATGGACATATCTGCCCGGCAAGCGATGGTGCCTCAGCCATTGTCGTGGCTGAGGGAAACCTGGCCAGAAAAAAAGCCAGGCAACCAGCCTGGTTTAAGGGACTCGCCTCCTTCTCTGATGAGGAGAACCAGTTACAGAGTGAAAATTTCGGTGGCGTTGGAGTACTCGATCCCTCTGAACAAAAGGGATGCTGGATGTCAGCAAACAAGGCATATAAGATGGCAGGGATAAAGGACCCCCAAAAAGAGATTGACATGGCAGAGGTATATCAGCCGTTCCCAAGTCAGGAGCTCATATTTTCTGAAAGATTGGGCCTTTTCGATGAAGGCACCGCATGGATGGCTCTTGAAAAGGGGGAGACTGATATTAACGGCAGAATGCCCCTGGATCCCTCGGGTGGCGTCAATGCCACCAACGCCATTGGATCCACTGCCCTGCAGCGCATCCTTGAGTGCGCCCTGCAGATAATGGGAAAGGCAGAAGAGCATCAGGTCCCGAAAAAAGTTAGAAATGCCGTTGCCCATGGATGGGGTGGCGTAACCAATTATATCACGGTGACAGTTTTAGGGGATTCACCCGGGAGGTAAATAAGATGGGATATATAAAGGAAGAAAGACCGACGACAATCGCTGTGGAAGGTATATGGAATGTAGGTTCCTATCACTATAAGGGTTCCAGGCTCCTGGAGGAATACGTTAAGGGGCTTAAGCAGAAGAAATTAATCGGCTCATTCTGCCCCGGCTGTGGGAAGGTAATTGTGCCACCCAGAAACCTGTGCGGGAGATGTCACCGGATAATGGACCGACGAAAGATCGTTAGTAATAGGGGGACTATTACCTGCTTTATAGTCACTCCCCCCATGGAGAAAGGAAAATTGAAGGTCCTGGGGATGGATCCTGTGGAAGCGGGCTTAATAAAGGAGGGTGAGGTGGTTATTCCGGTCTTTGTGAAGTTCGATGGGTCAGACTCTAATACTGATACAATATTGCTCAATGCGGACCCGAAGGCTGTTCACATAGGCATGAGGGTTAAAGTTCTTTGGTCGAAGGAGCCGCAGGGTGCACTAAGCGATTTCGAAGGCGTTGAACCAGCATAGTAAATAAATGGATGTTATTATAAGTGACCGGGGGAGGGATATAAACCATGAAAAGTAAATCTGAGATAGTTGACGTACAGGGTTTGCCGTTTGTTGCTGGCTTTAACTGGTCAACAGGCTTCCTGATGCAGAGGTTTATCGAAGAGCTTGCCAATAGAAAAATCCTGGGAGCAAAATGTCCCGATTGTGGATACACCTATGTACCCCCAAGGTCGAGGTGCGGGAAATGCTATGCCAAAATAGAACAGAAAAACCTGATCACTCTATCTGGAAAGGGTACCCTGGTTGGCTATACAACAGCGTATGTCGAATTAGATGGCAAGGGAAACTTTGGGGATTTAAAGGAACCCGGGATAATCGGGGCAATAAAGCTGGAGAACGCGGATTCAACGATCTTCATGCCCCTTGAAGGGATTAAACCCCGGGATGTAACCGAAGGGCTCAAGGTTGAGGTCCAGTGGCGAGAGGAGACAAAAGGTGAGCTGGCAGATATAAAGTGTTTCAGGCTTGCTCGTTAACTGTGTAGGTCATTCCCAGGGGACCTAGACAATCGGAAACAGGGTACAGTAGTTCGAGGCGATAGAAAGGAGGTTAGATATCATGGCTAGAATGCCCAAACTGATAATCACCTGCGCTTTGACTGGATCTGCGGTAGCTCCGTCACAAACACCCTACCTTCCCATAACCCCGGGTCAGATAGCTGATGAAGCATACCGAGCTTACAAAGCAGGAGCGGCGGTAGTGCATGTCCATGTAAGGGATCCAGAACAGGGCATTCCTACGGCTGATTTGAAGATCTGGAGAGAGACACTCACAAAGATCAAAGAAAAGTGCAATGTGGTGATTTGCACCACAACCGGTGGCGGCATGGGAATGACAGCGGAGCAGAGAATAGCAGTTGTTCCCGAGTTTGAACCCGAAATGTGCTCCTTGGATATTGAGAGCATGAACTTCAGCGTGTTTCCACTTGTTGAGAAGATCAAGGAATGGAAGTATCCCTGGGAGAAACTGATGATGGAACTGTCCAAGGATTTCGTTTTCAAGAACACCTTCGCAGACTTGGAAGTCTTCGCGAAGACCATGAAAAAGCACAACGTGAAGCCAGAGGTCGAAATCTATGGTACAAATGGACTCTACAACACTGGTTTCCTTATTAGAGCAGGCCAACTGGACTTGCCAGTCCATATACAGTACGTCCTTGGCGTTCTAGGCGGTACGTTCTCCACACCGTACGAACTCCTGCACCTTCAGACAGAGACGCACAGATGGCTAGGCGCGGACAACTACACATGGTCGGTCATTGGTGTCGGCTATCCGGCAGAGTTCCACCTGGGAGCTGTAGCGATAACCATGGGTGGCCATGTGAGAGTCGGCATGGAAGATAACATATTCGTCAAATACAAGGTGCTGGCAAAGAGCAACGCGGAGCTGGTCGAGAAAATCCGCGAAGTCGCTGATGTTTTAGAGAGAGAAATTGCTACACCCGATGAGGCAAGAGAAATGCTTGGCCTTAAGGGTATAAACAAGGTGAAGTTTTAGAAAGTCCAGGGTGTTCAAGTAGCCAAACATCGGCTGGGCCGTCATCGAAGTTGTCGGTGAATGTAGGGAAACTAAAGGGCGGTTCGGTCGTTGGTGTGGAAGTTGTTCCTGGTATCGTTACCGACCTGGCGGTGATCGAGGTCAGTGACAAGGGACTGGTGCTCAAGGAGGTGGCCCCGGGGTGGACCGCCGGGGAGATTCAGGAGCTCACCGAGCCCAGGCTCGTCATAGCACCCGACCTGAAGGAAATAGAGCTGATGTAAATACGCGTAGCTCAGGTTTTGTCGGGAGAAAGGTCAGTAATCATTGTGATAAAACAAAATACGAGGGCTATTAACTACCGTAGAGAGGTGTACTGAGTTGGACTTTCAATTTACCCCGGAGCAGGAGGCCTTACGGCAGGAGGTCAGGGATTGGCTGAAGAAGGCGATTCCGCCAAGGTGGACTGAGCTGGGGGTTGCCCTATGGGAGGAGGATGATGAGATATGGGCCATTGCCCGGGATTTCGAGCGAAAGCTTGCCGGGAAGGGCTGGCTTGCACCGGGATATCCGTCGAAATATGGTGGAATTGACGCTACCTCTATGGAGCAGGCTATACTCAGTGAGGAGAAGGCATATGCTAGAGCCCCCGCAATGCTGAGCGACGTACTGGCGGCGGGCTGGGTGGGTCCCACCATCCTTCTTTTCGGCACCGAGGAACAGAAAGAGAAGTATGTGGGAGGAATCGGCAGGGGGGAGCTGGTCTTTTGCCTGGGCTACAGCGAGCCGGAGGCCGGATCAGACCTGGCGGCGGTTCAGACACTGGCGGTGGAGGATGGCGATCATTACGTCCTCAATGGCCAGAAGATATTCACCAGCCTGGCCCATCGCGCCGACTACTGCTGGCTGGCGGCCAGGACCGACCGCGACGCCCCCAAGCACAAGGGGATAAGCATGTTTATCATCGACATGAAGACGCCGGGCATCACCGTGAGCCCGCTTATAAACATGCTGGGGTTCCATGAATTCAACGAGGTCTTCTTGGACAATGTCCGGGTTCCCAAAGAGAATATGGTGGGTGAGAAGAACCGTGGCTGGTACACCCTGGCCGCTGCGCTCAACTTCGAGCGCTCAGTGGTCTACATTCCAGCGGCAAACCGCCGCTTCATTGAGGGCCTGGTAAGCTATGCCAGGAAGACGCCCTGGGATGGAGGGGTACTGGCCGATAACCCGCTAGTTCGGCACAAGCTGGCACAAATGGCGGTGGAGAACGAGGTCTGCCGCCTGCTTTGCTACCGCGTGGTGTGGATGCAGACACGGGGGATGATCCCCGCCTATGAGACCTCTGCATCTTATTTGCATACCGCGGAGCTCACCCGGCGACTGGCCCAGATCGGTATGGAGATACTGGGCCTTTACGGGCAACTGGACAAGTCTTCCGAGTGGGCGCCGCTTAAGGGGGCGATAAAGAGCCTGTGCCTGAGCGCGCTGGGCCTGGGTATCGGCGGAGGGACCAACGAGATCCAGCGTAACCTGATTGCCAGAATAGGATTGGGACTGCCCCGGGAGTAGTCCCATGGAGTAGCGGCCAGGGAGAGGATCTGACTGAAGAAGAGGTCTTAGCGCTCTATGATGCCGAAGACGATAAAAAATACCAGCGGGCTCGTTATAGCTCTTGCCCGCTGCCAAGGGTAACCCTTCAGTGTTGTTTGGTCGGATGGAAGTAAACTGGGATGGAGGCATATGGAAGCTAAAGTTAAGTACGATGAGAAGCCATGGTTAAAATTCTATCCTGAAGGAGTTCCGGCAAACGTCGAGATTCCGGAGCGCCCTTTGCCTGAGATCTTTGATGAGGTAGCCGACAAATACTCTAGCAGAGCCGCGGTGATCTTTTACGGTAATAAGATAAGCTTCGGAAAGTTAAGGGAGGAAGTAGACAGGTTTGCGACGGCCCTCCATGAGTTAGGAATACAGAAGGGGGATAAAGTTGCCCTCTATCTGCTCAACAGTCCTCAATTCATTATCGCCTATTTTGGCTCGCTCAAAGCGGGAGCTACGCTGACGCCGATCAGCCCAGTCTATACCAGCATTGAGGTAAGGCATCAGCTTGAAGATAGTGAAGCCAAGTCCATTGTCTGCCAGGATTTCCTTTATGAGAACGTTGAAAGGGCAGGGGGCGGACTCAAGAATGTCATTCTGACCGGTATCGGGGATTATTTGCCCCTGTCAAAGAGATTGGCGGGGAAAAGTGTTCTGGGAAGGTACGGCAAGATGGAAGTTCCCAGCCCCGAGTATATTGAAAGTCGCGGCTTCCACCAGTTCCAGAAGCTAATAAAGAAATACCCACCGAATCCTCCGAAAATCGAGATCAATGCCAAGGAGGATATTGCTGTTCTCCCCTATACCGGAGGAACCACGGGCCTGCCCAAGGGTGCTATGCTGACCCACTACAATCTGCTCGCATGTGGGATGCAGGTCCAGGCTTTTTGGCCCACATTTGAGGAAGGCAAGGAGGTTGTTCCGGCATTGCTGCCCTTTTACCATATATATGGCCAAGTAGTAGTTATGCTGAACGGCCTGACTCAGGGGTCAACGCTGCTTCTGTTTACCACGCCTGACCTTGAGGAAATCCTATCCACCATGGAAAGGTACAGGGCAACGGTGTTCTTCAGTGTGCCAACGGCATACCAATTCCTCAAGGACTACGATAAGACTGACCGGTTCAATTGGAAGGGGCTCAAGATGATTACCAGTGGCGCCGATACACTTCATGAGTCAACGGTAACGGATTGGGAGAGAAGGACAGGGGCCAAGATTATAGAGGGTTACGGCTTGACTGAGTGTAGCGCTGTATCTCACGTCAACCCTTGGGGAAGGCCAAAGATCGGTTCATTTGGAGTTCCGCTACCCAACGTCGGGGCAGCGATAGTTAACCATGAAACAGGCGAGTACCTTCCTCCGGGGGAGGTCGGTGAACTAATTATCGAGGGGCCAAACATTATGGAGGGCTACTGGAAGAGGCCAGAAGACACAAGAGAAAGCTTAATCGAGCTGGATGGCAGGACGTGGTTCAGAACAGGCGACCTGGTCAGGATGGACGATGAGGGCTACTTCTTCTTCTATGACCGGAAGAAGGATTTGATCAAGTACAAGGGCTATTCCGTCTTTGCCCGGGAGATTGAGGAGGTTCTGCACCAGCATCCAAAGGTAAAGGCAGCGGGTGTCCTGGGGGTTCCCGATCCCGGCGTGGGACAGTTGATCAAGGCGATCGTGGTGCTCGAAACCGATGCAAGAGGGAAGTTGACCGAAGAGGAAATAATCAAATACTGTGAGGAGAATCTGGCCCATTACAAGGTCCCCAAGATCGTTGAATTCAGGGGTGAGCTCCCAAAGACAGACGTGGGAAAGGTGTCCCACAGGGAACTCAGGGAAGAGCTGGAGGAGGAATGAGGTGAACCCACCCTTTTTTGAGGTTGAGAAGCTCACCAAGCGCTTCGGAGGTCTGACTGCAGTTAATGGGGTTAGCTTCCAGATTAGCAGTGATGAGATCGTTGGCATGATCGGTCCCAACGGGGCGGGAAAGACCACGATGCTGCGCCTGATAACAAGCATACTAAAGCCCGATTCCGGCAGGGTAAGGTTTAAGGGTAAGGATATCACCAGAGCCAAACCCTGGGCTATCGTTAACCAGGGGATTGCCGGAACATTCCAGACTACTAGGCCATTTCGCCGTATGCCCATCATTGCCAATGTTATGGTAGCTTGCCTCAGTCCCAGGGCAATGAAGAGGGGGGAATGGATTAAGACAATCGAGGCAAGGGCTCTGGATGCGTTGGAGTTCGTCGGCATTTCCGACCTCGCCCGCGAGCCGGCTTCCTGCCTGTCTCACGGTGATCTAAGGCGTCTGGAGATGGCCCGGGCTATTGCCACCGACCCTGAGTTACTTCTGCTGGACGAGCCATTTAGCGGGCTCAATCCTGCTGAGACTGAGCTGATGGCCAAATCGATAAGTAGATTGCACAAGGGAGGCAGGTTTGGCAGATTACATAGTGAAGGGCCGACGATGATTATTATTGAGCACAAGCTGCCAGAGCTCATGAAAATAGTTGGCCGGGTGATCGTGCTCGATTTCGGCGAGCTGATAGCCGATGGCACCCCGGAGGAGATAGTCAAGGATGAAAAGGTGATCGAAGCGTACATAGGCAAGGGGGTTATCTGAGTTGCTTCTCGAGGTGGAAAGTCTTAATGTTTGTTATGATACCGCCATGATATTAAGCGACATGAATCTGTGCGTTGACGAGGGGGAAGTGGTCGGTCTGGTGGGTCCGAATGGCGCTGGAAAGACAACGCTGCTGCGAGCCATAACCGGACTGGTGAGATGGGAAAAGGGTGCGATGAGGGGGGCGCGGGCTGGAGACATAACCATTGAAGGCACTGTGCGCTTTGCCGGGGAGAGGATCGATGGGCTGGCAGCACATGAGATTGTAAAAAGGCGCTTAGTTCATTGCCCGGAGAGAAGAAGGCCCTTTCGAGAGATGACAGTTACTGAAAATCTGAAGGCTGGAGGCTATCTGTGTAAAGAGAGAGGAGAGGTGCAGAGAGGGTTAGAAATGGCTTATCAGTTGTTCCCGGTGTTAAAAGAGAGGGGGAATCAGATATCTGGAACACTATCCGGTGGAGAGCAACAGATGCTCGCCATTGGAAGGGCATTGATGTTCCAGCCCAAGCTCCTCTGTATCGATGAACCTTCAACCGGGCTCAGTTCCAGGCTGAAACAGGAATTGTTTGAGCGTATGAAGCAGATTAAAAGTTCGGGGATTGCCATGCTCCTGGTTGAGCAGGATGTCAGTTCGGCGTTTCAATTAGCCAGCAGGAACTACGTTCTTTCTCACGGAAGGGTGATCGCCGAAGGAATAAGCGAGGAATTACTCAAAGACGAGACTATCAGAAAGACATACCTGGGCTTATAGCTTTGTAATTACTAACCTAAATCCGCCCTACATACCCGGCATGACTTGCGGGTGCCTACGTTTCGTATCTTGCATCTGGGGCATACCTTTTCGATCTTATCCCGCACCCAGGTGGTGAGTCCCTCAGGCATAAACAGCATGGCAAGCACTACTATGATGGCAATGAGTAACATTCGTATCTCGGATACAACAGGCACGGATTCCAGAAGCGTGAGAGGGACATAGAGGATGAAGACCCCGGCTATTGGCCCATAGATGGTGGCGATACCCCCGAAAATCGCCCAGATGACAACCTGAAACGATAGCAGGAGCTCCAGTGTCGATGGGCCAGCAACCTTCATATAATGGACATAGAGGCCCCCGGCAATCCCGGCAAAAAATCCGCTCAGACAGAAGGCCATAAGCTTGTACCTGGTGGTATTTATCCCCGATGCTCTTGCGGTAACCTCATCTTCCCGTATGGCGTGAAAAATGATGCCGGTCTTAGAAGCGGTGATCTTCCACATAACAAATCCCAGTCCGATCATAAGGGTGACCGCAATATAGTAATCGATCGTCCGCGAGCCGGAGAGGGGGTCTATGCCGGAAACGCCCATCTCACCACCAGTGATATTCGGAATGGTGTGTACAACTGCGATCAGGATTAAGGGAAAGGCCAGGGTGGCAAGGGCCAGGTAAATTCCCCTCAACCTCAGGCAGGGCACACCGATGATAAGCCCCGCCAGTACCGCAGCAAGCGCCCCAAGGGGTATGGTTAGCCACGGGGCCAAACCAAAGTGTAGATTTAGAAGGGCAGCCGTGTAGGCAGCAACCCCGAAGAAGAGGGCATGGCCAAAATTCATCTGGCCGGTAAAGCCGGATAATAGATCCCAGCTAGCAGCGAAGATGGCAAATATGCTCGCCAGAAACAAGATGCCTAGATAGTACGGATGATCCATCACCAGGGGTAGCAATAATAGTGTCAAGCAGAAAAGCAAAACTATTGTTCTGCTGGGAAGGATCAGTACCTCCCCTCTCAACCCTTTATATGCCCTGCCGATATAGGCGCTTATAATGCCCATCACCTTTCTTCCTCAAAGGATACCCCGAACAGGCCTTCAGGCCTTATCAGGATGACGGCTAACATGATCGCCAGCGCCACAGCCCCCTTTAAAAAGGCACCTGAAGGAGCCAGGAAAACAACCAGGGTCTCGGCAAACCCCAGGATAAAGGCCCCCACCAGACTCCCCTTGACGCTCCCCAACCCTCCGAGGACGATAATGGCCATGATCATCACCAGCGGATTCATCCACATATGGGGCGACAAAATGGCTAGGGGAGCCACCAGTGCGCCGGCGACGGCCGCCAGTGCCACCGATATAGCCATGGTTATCATTCCTGTTCTTGCCACGTTTATCCCCATAAGATTGGCAACCTCTCTATCCTGAGCTGTGGACCTAATAGCGATTCCCAGCCTGGTTTTCATCAAGAGAGCCCATGTGCCAAAAAGGATGATTAGAACCATCCCAAATGTTAATATGTATTGATAGGTAACCCTGATCCCCAGTATCGTTGTGTATCCTGAAATCAGGTCGGGAACCCTCAGAAAGTGACCACCAAACGTCCATGGCAGGAGCATGATCTCCTGAATAATGATGGCCAGGGCTAGGGTCGCTATCAATGCCGTGGTCTCATGCCCACGTACGCGGTCAATGACCAGCTGATAGGTGAGTACTCCTATGATG
This sequence comes from Dehalococcoidia bacterium, assembly GCA_035528575.1. Taxonomy (NCBI): domain Bacteria; kingdom Bacillati; phylum Chloroflexota; class Dehalococcoidia; species Dehalococcoidia bacterium. The sequence continues at coordinate 15,315 of DATKYK010000034.1, forward strand.
GTTACAGCTGCTATCGAGAGGACGATGGATAAAAGGAGATTTAGACCGAGGAGACTGGCAAAGGTGTATATCAAATAGGCGGCCAACATGTAAAATGCGGTGTGGGCCAGGTTGATGATACGGGCTGCCCCGAAAATGAGGGAGAAACCGACCGCCAACAGGGCATACACGCCGCCGCTTATTAATCCGGTGATTATTATGCCCTCTATCATGGCTCACTCAAATTGTGTCTATAAATACGAGAATATACCCCCTCTTAAGGCACATGCCCAGCCGAGGGGGTACACCTCACCTAACTCCATTCGTCAACCTGTGACGAATGCAAAATCGAAGATACTCACCAGCGAACGGGCTAAAGCATCATTCGGTCAACGCTTCTACCACCCAGGGTGGCAGTATGTAATCTACAGTACCCTCGTACTCTAATTCTCCCAGTGATCCCCCAGCATTAGGCCAAACGCACTCCAGTACCCCATCCTGCCACTGGACGCCGAGACCGGTTACATAACCTGGGCCCCAGGTTATGTCGTGAGGAGTCGTTGTATTTGCTGCCATGTACACCAGTCTGCCGGCGGGTCCCATGAGATCGGTAGCTTCAAGTGCAGTAACAACGGCATCGGCATCCAGAGTATCCGCACTTTCAACAGCTGCCTTCAGTATGTATAGCGCTTCATAGGTGCCCGCAGTATATATGGGAATCTCTTCGAACTCCGCCACAAAGCTGTCGTAGAAGGGTATGGTTTCATCGGTGATCTCGACCCGGGCGTAGGTATTTAGAGTCGTCTCATACGCGCCATATCCACCCGTTACAGTCAAGAAATCCCCCTTCTGTGCTTCAACATTGATACCCACCGAAGCTGCCGGGATTTGCGTCTCGCCCCATTGAGCTGTGTAGGCAACCCCCAGCGGCCCGGAGACCACCGTGTATATCATGTTGGCTCCGGCAAGCTCTATGGCCGTAAGTTCAGCCGTTACGTCGGTAGCCATCTGGGAGGGCCGCCATGTCCCAACGACCTCAAGGCCCATGCCATAAGGAGGAGGAGCAGCAAAGTACGCTTCAGCTTTCGCAACCAGGGGATCTGCCCACACATTATTCTCGGCCAGTATGGCCACCTTTGGCGCTTCTGGATACGTGAGCGCACCAACATCCTGGGCCACCATTCCTACAAGCATGAAACTGATCGTAGCAAGGTAATTGCCATTTACCGGGCTAACCCTGAACCAGTACTTGTACGTTTCATAGTCCTCGGCCACATTTTCACATAGCAGGAGGTCGCTGGCACCGCAACCGAGGAAAATCATTTCTTTATCCATGGCTGTCTGTTGCATCGCAATTACTGACTCACTCCTGAAGCCACCAACTACGAAGTCCACCTTGTCAACGGTTATCAGCTTCTCCATTGCAAGGACGGCATCTGTAGGGCTGGTTATTTCATTGGAGTCAGCTTGGACCAGTTTTATCTGGTACGACTCAGTTCCTAGCATTATGCCGCCTGCATCATTTATCTCTCCAGCTGCCATCTGAGCCCCGGCCCAGTGGTGTTCGCCCTGTATGTAAGACATCGGGCCGATTACCCCTATCTTTATCTCGTTCGCTTCTTCCGACGCACAGCCACTCACTCCCACCACTATTAGACATGCAAGTAGCGGGATAATGGCCACCTTCATTGCTCTATTCATCTCCTAAACCTCCTCAATTTGCTTCAATCCTGACCGCGCTCTCCAGTCTCCTGTCCGCTACCATCACCCCCTTTCCAGGGATTTTGAGGTGAAAATACTCTATCTATAACATTCTCCCTGTGCCCCCAGGCCAATCATATCTTCATCGATAATGTGCAACGCTTTCAAGCCCACAACACCCCTGCTCCGTCCCAAATGAGTGTTGAGTTGGCTTAGAATAACACCAGGCAGTGCTGTTGTCAATAAGGGAGAGAACAGATTCACAAACTTACAGTTGCACTGTCACGAGCTTTGTCATTAACATGTGAGCAACCATTGACAACAATCCCGCCAACATCTACGATGTGCGCGCCAGCGATTAGCGTATAGTGCACCTGGGCTGGGAGAGTGAAATACCCTAAATTCAATATATAGAGACTGCTGACAAATAGGTGCCCCGATATAATCGGGGCCGGGGGTCTGGGGGTGTCCCCCAGCTTTAAAGAGTCCCCCAAGATTGGGGGATTAGGGGGTTGATTGAGACTATTTCGGCAGTCTCATAAAGAATATATAAGGGGCTAGGTTTTATAAATCGTGGGATGTTGATGGAGGTGTAAATCAAACGTTGTGGGAGGAAAGTGATGCCTAAATTTGAAACTCTGACGATTAGTTCAGAAAATCGCGTTGCGAATATCCAGCTAAACCGACCCGAAAAGGCCAATGCAATAAATGCCGCTATGTGGCAGGAAATAAAGGATGTATTCGATTTGGTTGATGAATCGCCAGAAGTGCGGGTCGCTGTGCTAAGCGGTCAGGGAAAACATTTTTCAGCAGGCATCGACTTCGAGTTTCTAGGGTCTATGTATAATAAGTTAAGCGGGCTATCAGAAGGACGGAAGCAGGAGCGTCTACGTCAAATTATCATTGGATTACAGGATTGCATTACAGCTATAGAGCGTTGCCGAAGACCTGTGATAGCTGCCATTCACGGGGCATGCATGGGCGGTGGAGTCGATTTAATTACAGCTTGCGACATACGCTATGCGACAGCCGATGCTCGCTTCTCTATCAAAGAGGTGGATCTAGCCATCGTTGCGGATACAGGTGCGTTGCAGCGGCTGCCCAGGATTATCGGTGATGGCTTGTTTAGGGAGTTAGCTTATACAGGGCTTGAATTTGATGGTGTAAAAGCCCATTCGATGGGTCTGATTAATAAGGTATTTCCCAATCAGATGAATTTACTAGCAGGGGTTAAGGAATTAGCTACTCAGATAGCGGCAAAATCTCCATTAGCCATACGCGGGATCAAAGAGACTATGATTTATAGTCGTGACCACACTGTAGCCGAGGGTCTCAAATATGTGGCAACATGGAATGCGGCAATTGGTCTGTCCAAAGATGTACAGGATGCGGTTACTGCCTATTTACAGAAGCGGTGTGCAGAATTTGAGGATTAGGCAGCGAGCGAGGGGCAAGTATTGGCATTACCCTCGTTGCACCCCTAACGCGGCTAAACTCAAGCTTAACCATATAGCGGTCTATGAAATTTTAAACTGTTACGACAACTAACAGAGGGAGTATATCGCAGCACCATCTCTAGGCTTTCCTATTGTCCTCCATGCCGCATCATGCCAACCCCGTATTCTAATGACTGAGAGCGTGTTCTCGCGCACATACGCCTGAGGGATCAACCGGTATGAAATAGGCAAACCCATGCTAACGAGATTGACAGGTAAAACTCCCCGGAGTATGCTTATCCCACACAAGAATCACATACAACTCGATCCAACTTGTTATCTTAATATACCTTAATAAAAACGATGCCTTGATTTAAATGGAGGTTACCAGCGGGTGTTCAGAAAAGGATGGAATAAGTAGAAACAGATTGGCGAGCAAAGGGGACGAAGTTCGTTGGTTAATTAGGCGTAAATTTTAATAGTCTTTTACAATAGAGACGAAGGAGGATATTAAAGATGACTATCATGAAAGGGGCCGAAGCCCTGGTGCGATGTCTAATGGAAGAGGGTGTGCGTTATGTGTTTGGCGTTCCCGGTGACCAGTGCAACCCTATCACTGATGCCATCTACAGGTTGGGGGGTGAGGTTGGAATGAGGTTCGTAACCACCCGGCACGAGCAGGCGGCGGCCCACATGGCCGATGCCTGGGCTCGGGTGACCGGTGAGCCTGGTGTGTGCCTGGGCACGGTGGGGCCAGGGGTAGCCGACCTGGTGCCCGGCGTATACCCGGCCTGGGCTGACTCGGTTCCTGTAATTGTTCTAGGAGCGCAGAACCAGACCTGGCGCTGCTACCCCGAGCACGGCTCCATGCAGGCTCTGGATCAGATATCTCTAATGACTCCCATTACCAAATGGCGGGCACTGGTGAACGACGTGAGGCGGATGCCTGAGTTGGTGCAACTAGCGTTCCGTGCAGCTACATCTGGACGCCAGGCACCTGTGTACCTGGATCTGCCCTCTAACATACTTTGTGATAAGATAGATAGCGAGGAGTGTCCCATTCTGCCCCCGCAGCGATACCGTGCCACTACCGCCCCGGTTGCCGATGCAGGTCTAATTGAACAGGCGGCGGATATGCTGGCACGGGCAGAGTGGCCGCTAATTCACACCGGTGGCGGGGTACTGCGGTCTGGGGCCTGGGTGGAGGTGAGGGAGTTGGTGGAATATCTATCAGCGCCGGTAACCACTAGCCTGGGTGCACGGGGGGCTATCCCCGAGGATCATCCCCTGTGCTTAATTCCTGGGGCCACTGCCGCATTCAAAGCTCAAGCTGCGGCTGACGTGGTGCTCCTCGTGGGCGGTCGCATGGGCGATGTCGATTTCTGGGGGCGTCAACCGATATGGGGAGAGCCGGACAAACAGCGCTTTATACAGATTGACATAGAACCCCAGAACATAGGTCTGAACCGGCAGGTGGAAATAGCCCTGGTTGGGGATGCCAAGAGCACTCTTCGCGCTTTGCTTGAAGCTGTTCGAGTAAGGACCGGGTCGAAGACGGAGAACCCCATGTTTGAAGAGGCGCGGCAGGTTCAACAGGCATGGGTGGATGGCTGGGAGGATGGCGCTCATTCCGACCAGGTTCCCCTTCACCCCCTGCGCCTCATGCGTGAGGTGCGCCAGTTCTTCCCCCGCGAGGCTATCTTCGCTCCGGATGGAGGCAACACATCAGTCTGGTCCTTCTATCAGAACCGTATCTACGAGCCGCGGTCATTCCTTTGGGCTGCCGATTCGGGTCACCTGGGCTCAGGCGTACCCTACGCTGTAGCGGCCAAGCTGGCCCGCCCTGAAGTACCGGTCTACTGCATTACCGGTGATGGTTCCTTTGGCTTAAACGCTATGGAGATGGAAACTGCGCGGCGGGAAAACGTACCCATTGTTGTAATCATAGCCAATGATAAAGCCTGGGGAATGATCAAGGGCGGTCAGAGGCTGGTCTACGATGCACGCTACATTGGGGTCGACTTCACCGATGCCCGCTATGATAAACTGGCGGAGGCTCTTGGGTGCTACGGTGAGCGGGTCACCGAGCCTGCGCAGATTCGGCCTGCCTTGGAGCGGGCGGTGGGCTCCGGGTTGCCTGCGGTGCTGGATGTTATTGTGGATATCGATGTGCACATGGTGCCGCCTGACCTGGTAATGCTGGATAGCGTATGGATGGAAGGCTGCGATACCGGGGCTTCTTAATAAAAGCAGTAGCTCCCTGAGGATGGACTAGAAGATGAAGGCCTTGCAGTTCTCGGTTTCCATTCCGCAATTTGCAGCACTGAAGGTCTTGGGGAGCATTAGCAAACGCTCTTACTATCATGGCCCCCTTGCTACGATACGGCTTGTCGATGTCCCCGAGCCGCAATTGCCTTCCGCTGACTGGGTAAAGATCAGGACACACATTTGTGGGTTTTGTGGAAGCGATATTAACATCATCCTCTTAAGGGATTCCCCAACGGTAACCCCTTTCGCCTCATTTCCATGTACCATAGGCCACGAGCTTTGTGGAGAGATCATGGAAGTGGGGAGTAGTGTCGCTGGAATAAAGGTAGGAGATGTGGTTACTATAGCACCCTATCTTAGCTGCTCCGCACGAGGGATTGAACCTGTATGTAGAAGCTGTCAGATGGGTAGACCATCCCATTGTGAGAACTTCGCCGAGGGCAATCTTTCTCCAGGTATAATAACGGGTGCTTGTCGCGATGTAGGCGGAGGCTTTGCGCCATATCTGGTGGCACACAAGGACCAGGTTTTTAAATTGCCTCCGGAAATATCTCCTAAAGAGGGCGCTATGATAGAGCCGGCTGCGGTAGCCCTTCAGGCAGTGATGGATAACACACCCAGCGAGGATGATAAGGTTCTTGTTATCGGTGGTGGGGTTATAGGCAACCTTATCGTTCAAGCAATACGTGCCTTCGATATAGGCTGTTCTATCACTGTTGCTGAGCCCTCAAAATTCCATGCTGAGCTGACATCCGAAGCAGGGGCCGATCACCTGATTACAGACGGTGAGATCTTGTATCACACGAGACACATCACTGGCGCCAGGGCATACAAGCCGATGTTGGGTAAGGACATCCTTATGGGGGGATTCTCAAAGATCTTCGATACTGTAGCTAATACCGAGACGCTTGACGCTAGTATGTGGAGCCTACAGACAGGGGGTGTATTAAGTGTGGTGGGGATCGGCAAGGAAGTAATGACCGATCTCACACCCCTCTGGATGAAGCTTCAGACCCTGAAAGGTGTCTACAGCTATGGCTATATGGATATGCACGGTGAGAGAAAACACATTTTTGAGATAGCAATTGATTATGTAAAGCATAAAAGGCTTAATATCGAGTCTATGATAACCCATACGTTCGCTATTGAAGACTACCGTAAGATGATCGAAATCAACCTGAATAAAAAGAAACACAGGGCGGTCAAGACAGCGGTTTGCTTTACCTAGCGGGTATGTCCCGCTTACCGCTGACACCGGATTATCACATATTTCCTCCGCCGGTAGCGCCATACTCCATGGGCAACCGGCATGTTATATCGTTGCCATGCTCTAGGGTGACTACACGGCCACAGTGTCCCCCAAGTTAACTTTTCTTCCCATTCGAGGCTTTTTAATCCGGTAAGGGTTGACAAAGTATTATTTAATATCTATAATACTAATAGTTAGCTTGAGGCTAATAATTAGCAGTATGTATATAATAAGCATTACCTGAATTATGCATTGGGGGCTTTAGATGGCACAGGAGCCACAAAAAGAGGAACTCATTGAGAGCATTCTCCAGCTTTCGGACAGGGCATTCAGAGAGCTGTTCCCCATATTGCCTAAGCAGTGGCTGCGCCTGGACCTTACCATGTCTCAGCTCAAGGTGGTTTTGCTCATTTTTGTAAGCGGTCCTATGCGGATGGGCGTTATCGCTTCCGAGCTGGGGGTGAGTCTGGCTACAGCGAGCGGGGTGGTAGAACGCCTGGTAGAGCGGGGCATTCTGCTCCGGGAAGGGGAAGCTGGGGACCGCCGTGTGGTACTGTGCCGCCTTTCGGATGAGGGGGAGAGGCTGATAGGTAATCTGTGGCAGCTTTCCCGGGACCAGGTCGGTGAGCTGATGCGAGTGATGGCTCCCTCAAAGCTGCTGATAATTGCCGAAATGCTGCAGGCGCTCCTGGAAGCAGGGGAGGCGATGAAGGGTGATTTGCAGCTCAAGGGGCAAAAAGAGGGATATACAGTCGCAGGTTCAAAATAAACTTTGCTTAAATAATTGTAGGAGTATCGAATGCGGGTGTTAGTAACAGGTGGGGCTGGAAGGTTGGGGGTAAATGTATGCAAAGCCTTACAGGGAAACGGATTCCGGGTGCGTGTATTTGACCTGGATAATGACCGCAACCGGAAGAGCATTAAGGAACTCGGCAGAAAGGCAGAAATCGTGTGGGGAGATATCACACAACCCGATTCGGTTCGGAAGGCGCTGGAGAAAGTAGACGTGGTGGTCCATATGGCTGGCATCTTGCCCCCTGTAGCCTATGAAAAGCCAGAACTGGCAAGGAGGGTGAATGTAGGGGGAACCAGAATAGTTGTTGACCTCATAAAAGATATGGGAGGCAATATTCCACTGGTATTTACTTCATCGGTAGCGGTGTTTGGCACCACCCCCGATGCCACGGAACCCATTTCACCGGAGAAGAATGATCCCAATCCCAGGGGCGCCTACGGCGAGACCAAGCTTGAAGCGGAGAACCTGATCAAAGAATCGGGGATCGACTATCTCATCCTGAGGCTCACTGCAGTCATGTACTTTGACCATGAAGTGAGCGACCTGAAGCGCATGTTTTCCATTCCACTGGATAATCGAGTTGAGTTCTGCCATCCGGATGATTTGTCTTTAGCAATACTAAACGCGGTCAAGAATATCAGCACCATAAAGGGGAACACGCTGGTTATCAGCGGTGGGCCTGGTGAGCAAATGCTGTATAAAGATATGGTCGGCTCCATTCTTGGCGTTATGGGGTTGCCCCTGCCACCGGCTGACAAATTCACCCGGCGACCCTACTACCTGGACTGGTATGACACGAGCAAGTCCCAGCAACTGCTCAACTTCCAGCGAAGGTCGTTTACAGACTATCTGAAAGATTATTCCCGCGGTCTAACCAGGCAGTACTCGGCCCTGTTCCTGCCCTTTATGCGTTACTTCGTTTCGCCGTTGTTCGGTAAGGCTGTGGTTCAGTTTATGTAAACCGGTTGTAAAATAACCTCTCGGGCTGACCGGTGAGGATACTTGGCTAAGGGCTCCGATCTATCGGGGCCCTTCTTGTAATTGGTAGTAAGCCTTATCCCACCAAACAACGCCTATTCACTTTGCTACCGGGCACGGTAATACCCTGTGAGAATGAGGGTCGTTAGAGAAGTCGCCTCTGAGAGCCGATTGACCATTAACACAACTCGGCGTAAGCTCCGGAAAGGAGTGTATCGACATCGGGTACCGTTACCTCAGTTCCATCATCGCTCAGCGGCTTGAGCAGCAGGTCGGGCAGGTGGCAGTCGTCGGCAGGGGTCAGCCCACGGCGCAGGTTTAGCATTCGCTTAAGCGTGACGATGCGTTTTGCCCAGCGTCGTCGGGTCTTCCGCCTAAATGAGTAATCCTTGCTCCTTCATTTTCTTGATCTCTTCTTCTCTTAATACCCTTTTGAATATCTTCTCTGTGACGGTTAAGGGCAGGTCATCTCTGAACTCTACAGATTTGGGTACGGCAATGGCTGGGAGCTTATCCTTGCAATACGCGATAATCTCATCAGCAGTGAGCTTGCCTTTGTATTCCTCCTTTGGTTTTATGAAAACCTTTATCCTCTCGCTCCCCGGGCGCTCGGGATCGGGAATGCCCACCGCTGCAGCCATAGCCACCCCCGGATATTTAAACAAGATTTCGTCAACTTCTGTTGTGTAGACTTTATACCCTGAGATATTTGCCATATCCTTGATCCGATCCTCGAGGACAAAGTACCCGTTCTCATCCATTCTTCCGATATCACCGGTGTGAAGCCAGCCATCGGCGTCAAGGCCGCTGCCCGGTGTAGGCCAGTATCCCTTCATAGTCTGTGGGCCACGAATTACTATTTCGCCGCTTTCACCCGCACCAAGCTCCTCACCGGTCTCCAGGTCTACAATTTTCACCTCGGTATCAGGCACTGGCAGCCCTATGCCCAGCGTCTCCTTGGCAGTGAAACCGGTGATTTTGGAAAAAGTGGTAAGATTTGCATGAGTTAGAGGGCCACACTCGGTTAAACCGTAGCCTTCCGTTACCGGCATCATAATTTCCCTCTTGATGGTTTCAAAAATCCCCTCTGGAAGTGGCGCTGCAGCTGACATTAGTAGAACTGGCAACCTTCCCACTTTTTTCTCGGCTATCTTCATTAGATGAGTAGGAACAACGAAAATCACCAGGGGGCGATGCTCCTTCATAATGCTTATGACTTGATCGGTATCCCTAGGGTCGGAAACCAGGAAAATACGCAGGCCTAAAGCAATGCAGCATAGCACTGACATATGTCCGTATGCATGGAATAAGGGAACAACTACTTCACCGGCAGCTTTTCCCTTAATCCCCCGCCACAGAGGCTCGAGCACCCATGTCATTTGCCTTATATTACAGGCCCTATTGTAATGGGTTATCATCACACCTTTTGGTACTCCTGTGGCACCTCCAGTAAAGGAAAGATAGGCCAAGTCCTCCTCGGGATCGATGTCAACCTGGGGAGGTTTTGGCTCATGCTCGGCTATGAGGTATTTGAACTGGTAAGCACCGGGTACTTCTTTTACCTCGGGCTCCTCTGTGGAATAATCCATAGGTGAGGTAACGATTACGTTCTTGAGTTTTGTTTTATCCTTTATTGAATTAACCAGACTCAGAGCCTCATCTGAGCAAATTACTGTCTCTGCCCCTGATTCGCCTATCTCGTATTCCAGGTCGAGAACCTTGTGAAGTGTACTACAGGGAACAAGGGTGGCACCCGTTTTCGACACGGCAAAATCAGATATGATACATTGTGGGCAATTCGGCAGAATTGTTGCCACTTTATCACCCTTCTTTATCCCCAACCCTGCAAGGGCATTTGACAGCCGGTCTACATAGTCCCTCAGTTCGCTGTACCTTATTTTCTTTCCAAGGTAGTCAATGGCCACCTGATCAGGATATGCCTCCGCTGAATCATCCAAGAACGTATACACCGGAATTTTGGGATACGGCTCCAGAGTCTTCTTCAACGGATACGGCCCGAGCTTATAATTCTTGAGCCAGGGCTTATCACTTCCCTTTATCTTCTCCACCATGGCAGTCCTTTCTATTTCCCCCAGATATCAGGGATATACTCTTCTAATCCTAACTCTTTGAGCTTTTCCGGGGTGGGCTTCCCTGTAGCCTTATCCCATCCTCGCAGCTCATAGTATTTATCCAGCATCTCGGTTAAATTCTCATTAACCTTACCTTTGGCTGGGCCATCGGGCAGTGGATCCTCTAGCAATCGGGGAGGTAGAGTATCATCAGCTCTGGTCAGCCCCTCCCTTACACTGAAGACCCTGGCAAGGTTATAGGCTCTCTCGCCGAGCTGCACCATATCATCATACGTGAATTTCCGGCCGAGACAATGCTCTACCAACTCTACCCACTCATCTGAATCTACACAGAATCCCATGAACTTGCACGCCCCAAGTGTGTCAAGTGCAGTCATGACATTCTCCAGATCCACTAAAACGTGAACCTCATTTGGATCGGCCACAAGTGAATCCTTGATCCTGCTATCTGGGATGCAAAGGAACGGTATATCAAAAAAGCTTGGGCCTTGTATATATGCGGTAACATGGTCGCCACCCCTGTTGGCAACAGCATATGCTAGCCCGGTTATCTGAACTGCCCTGGAATCATAGGCTGGAAGCTCCAAGCCCTTAACATTCATAGCGAATTTTTCGCTTCCCTTGCCCAACTTCTGGGACATCCTTCTCGTTCCCTCAGCCAGTAAATCACCGACACCCTCTCTCTTGGCTATCTTGTGTACCAGCTCTACCACGATGTCAGCGTCACCAAATTTGAGCTCCAATCCATCCGTATCCGATTTGGTCAGTATTCCCTTTTCATAGCATTCCATGGCGAAGGCAATGGTACTTCCTGTCGAGATCGTATCGAGGCCATAGTCATCGCACAGGTAATGTGCCTTTGTAATTGCTTCCATATCAGTGACCTGGCACTGACCACCGAGGGTTCCAACACTTTCGTACTCCGGTCCTCCCCCACTGGCACCCTTGTATTTACCCTTCCTGATTTCACTTCGTCTTCCACATTTAATTGGGCAAGCGAAACACCCCCAGGACTCTACGAGAACCTTTTCGCTGAGGGCTTCCGCGTTTATTTCCTCTAAGTTTGGAAAGACACCGGTTTGCCAGTTTCTTGTAGGAAATCCACCCTTTTCATTCACCATATCAATAACGGCGTTCGTGCCAAATGTCTCCAATGCCACTTTCAGCAAAGACTCATCGACCAGCTCGAACTGTTTCCTTGCTACCTTGGCAAAAGCAGTTGCATCTGCCAACTTTACTGGCTTTTTCCCATATACAGCAATAGCTTTCAATCGCTTCGAGCCCATTACTGCTCCGCCGCCGCACCTTCCTGCTGCTCTATGGACGTCGCTCATAGTGCTGGCATATCTAACTTTGTTTTCACCTGCTAATCCAATACAAACAACATTGAACTTGTCACCTAGCTCTTTCTTTATCTGGTCTGTAGTTTGAGAAACATCTTTACCCCATAAGTTTTTCGCATCTCTAAGCTCAGCTTTACCCTCCTCAATTAAAAGGTAAACAGGTTCTGGTGAGATGCCCTGAAAAATAATTCCGTCAAAGCCTGTTCTCTTAAAGTCTACCCCCCAAAAGCCGCCTACATTTGCTTGTGCCCATATACCAGTTAACGGCGATTTGAAAACCAGGTTGTATCTCCCGGTGCTGGGAGCCTGAGCTCCTGTTATTGCTCCAGACATAAATATGAGCTCATTTTTAGGGCCTAACGGGTCTGCCCCCTTGGGAACCTCATGATAGAGGTAATGGGTTGCCAGCCCGGCTCCAGTTAAGTACTTGTCAAACAGATCTTCAGGAATTTCCTCTTCTGAAACTTTGGACTCCGACAAATTGACCCTTAGAATTTTCCCATGGCCTCCAAACATTTTTACCTCCATTACTCTTAATTATCATCATTATAGCAATGTAGGGGCGCAGCATGCTGCGCCCCTACCGAAACATCTAGAAGTCCACCGAGCGGCCGTCGTAGGCGTAGAGGAAAAGCTTACTCAGTTCCTCATAGGAGGGGGCACGGACAGCGGTGATTATCTGTGTGTCATTGAAAGCATCGTCTACTAGCTTTTCCAATTGTGCTTCGTAAGCCTTGCGCTCGATGCCCATTTCTGCAACCTTGATTGGATTCCCTACCTTCTGGCATAGATCACGAATGTATTTTGCGAGAGCCCGTGCTGCTTTTTCACCTTCTTCCGTAGAGCATCCGATGAAAGAGGCCAGTTCCGCGAACCTCTCCGGTTCTTCGTTGGCCGCGAACTCTATAGTATACGGAAGGAAGAGAGTGACGGCGCGACCGTGGGGTATATGGAATACTGCTCCGAGCACATGTCCCATTGCGTGAGCCATTGAGGCCATGGCATTGCCATAGCCCAGGCCGGCGCAGGTGGCCGCATTATGCATTCTCTCCCTGGCTTCAATATCGGAGCCGTCGGCAACGGCGCGTGGTAAGTACTGAAAGATGAGGCGCATAGCGTTGAGGCACAGGCCATCGGTGATGTCGGTATGCCACGTGCATGTGTAGCCTTCAACGGCTTGGGTCAGCGCGTCCAGGCCGGTGTCGGCAGTCAACTGGGGGGGCATTCCCGCTGCCATCTCCGGGTCCACGATAGCGATGTCGGCGGTGTTTTCTCGGTTGCCCAATCCCATCTTGCGCTGCTCCTCGGTATCGGTTAAAACGATAGCCCAGGTGACTTCGGCCCCGGTGCCGCTGGTGGTGGGTATGGTAATCAGGCGCGCCTTCTGACGCAGAACCAGGTCCGCAATGGGATTGATGGCGGCTGGCTCCATATCAGGCTGCTCGTAGAGCACCCAGATGGCCTTGGCGGCGTCTAGCGGCGAGCCTCCACCCAAGCCGACGATCCAGTCGGGTGCAACCTCCATGGCGATCTGCGCTCCACGTCGCACTGTCTGCACACTGGGCTCGGGCTCGATCTCGTCGAATACGTGCACTTCGATGCCGGCTATGTCCAGATGGGCCTTTACCTTGTCTACCAGGCCAAGTTGGACCATCATGCCGTCGGTGACAATGAGGGCGCGTTTTCCCTCCAACTCGTCGAGCACTTCCAGCGCCCCCTCACCAAATACGATTCGCGGCGAGACGAAGTTCCACATCGCGACTACCTCCCTCTGATAAACGATCCAAGACGATTGACGAAAGACAGATGATAGATAACGAAGGGCGAATTGCCAGTTATGCCCGTTCTATACCCGTCGGTCACTGTCCTTGATGTCAGTCACCGAAGTCGGTGGGTACACGCGAGACGCAGTTGACTAGCTCCTTGGCTGCCTTGGGGTAGCGCATGACTTTCATCATATCACCCTTCAACTTTAATTTGCGTGTCATCATTCCCGCAATAGGGTCCAACTTCCCTTCGATGACCTTGCGCCAGTTGCTGAATTGGGCGCGGATGATGAACTGTGCCTCTCGCTCGCCCTCGCTGGCTAGCTCTATTGCATCGGTACACTTGCCGTGATATAGGCCGACGAAGAGATACCGGGTCTCGGGATAAGCTTTATCGGGCTCGCAAATGAAGATGAAGTCCCCTTCCCAGTCCTTAGCTGATCTCTCGTATGCCTCGCTGGCATTGAGTTGACTGGCGAACTCCTTAACCCATTCGTCGGATGGAAATTTAAGAGCCATGACTCTTCCTCCTTTCTCTGACCTTTGCTCTCAGGTATTTAGCCCCACCGCCTGGAGTGTGGCGCTCAGTCTAGCACCCAATTGGGGTGAAAGTCAATATATGAATTTGCCAGCATGGTTGCTAGAAACACCTGCCTATTTCTCCTAAATAGCTATACTCTCCTCTCTTTTAGAAACTACAACCAATCCCTTAGTAGTTTTACCGTTTCTAAACATCTGGCATTCGCTGAGCGAGGGCCTTCCTATAAATTGGCTGCCCGTTCCACGCAGCGTTTCCACCTGGCATTTACCCGTTCCTGCAGTTTGTTAATCTGCTCTTGGGTAATACTGTTAAACCTCCCCTGTTCCATGAGAAATTCTCTCACCGGCCTTAGATTACCCTTTCGGGCAATGGATTCACTGGCCGATGTGAGGTGGAAAACGCCGTCCTCAACCTCATAGAGTACGACCCATCCCGTCTGTACAGCGAGCTCGCCGATCTTGATGGTGTCACTGAAGGGGAAGCGCCATCCCGGGGGGCAGGGTGTGAATACGTGTATGAACCTGGTTCCCTCTATTGCCTTTGCCTTGCTGACCTTCTGGTAAAGGTCCAGGGGATAGGAAGCATTGGCTGTAGCGACATAGGGGATGCCGTGCGCTTCCATTATCGCGGTCATATCCTTCTGATTCTGCTGCTTGCCCAGTATAGGCGTGGTACCTGAAATGGCGCCCAGGGGGGTGGAGCCAGAGCGCTGATTGCCGGTGTTCATATAGCCCTCGTTATCGTAGCAGATATAGATGAAATCCTCTCCCCTTTCAGCGGCGCCGCTCAACGCCTGGATCCCGATATCGTGTGTGCCGCCGTCACCGGCGATGGCCAGTACAGTTAATCCCTTTCTGCCCAGGGCTTTCAGCCCGGCAACCAGTCCGGTAGCCGATGCGGCGGTGGAGGCGAATGGCGTGTTTACACAGGGGACATTTACCGATGTTACCGGGTACATGCCGTGCAGTACGGTTAGGCAACTGGCTGGCACTGTCACGATAACCTGCCCATCCAGCGCTTTCAGGATATGGCGGTAGGCTAGAGACAGGGCGCAGCCGGGGCAGGTCCTGTTGCCTGGCAGCAGATATTCTATTTCGGGAAGGTTAACTGCATTAGTTTTCAAACCGGCAGGCCTCTCAAATATGACATATCCATTCGGGGTATTCGCGGTTCAAAACCCCCTCTTTAAGAGATGGCAGCGCCTTCCTAACCGCATCCGCTATCTCTCTGGCTTTTACATCACGACCACCCAGTCCGACAATGAAGTTTCTTATTACCGCATTTATACCACTTCCGTAGAGGGCTGATTTGATTTCCGAGCAGGTGGCTCCTTCCGAGCCGTAGCTGATATTCTTATCGAAAACCGCGATAAGGCGGGTTCTCTTGAGCGCCTTCACCAGATCAATTTTAGGGAAGGGTCTTAGCACTCTCAAGCCCAGGACACCCGCCCGGTGTCCTTCTTCACGGAGCATGTTTGCCGCCACTACTGCCTCCATCGCCAGGCTGCCCGTTGCCACAATAGCTATATCGGCATCATCCATTCTGTCTTCCCAGAACATACTGGCGTAGCTTCTTCCGAATAGCTCGCTGAATTCCCGGCTGACCTTGCTTATGGTCTCCCTTGAATTCTGCAGAGCCTCCTGGAGCAGAAACCTCAGCTCCATATACCCGTGGCAGAGCACGCCCTCAGCGTTAACCCTGGGGTTTGCCAGGGTTACCAGGTTGTAGTTCCTGGGGTTGGCCGGGTCCAGTGTGGTGTGGGGGCTGTAGTGGGGTAGAAACCTGTCCACTTCCCCCTGTGACGGCACATCCACCGGCATTTCAGTATGAGATAGGATATAACCGTCGTAGCAAACCATAACCGGCACATAGACTGTCTCGGCAATCTTATAGGCCTGGATCACCGAATCCAGTATCTCCTGGTTGTTTCGGGCGTATATTTGTATCCAGCCGGTATCCCGTTGGGATATAGAGTCCTGTTGGTCATTGAGAATACTCCAGGGTGCTCCGATAGCACGGTTTACGCAGGCGAGAACCAGGGGGAGGCGTGTCCCGGCAGCCCAGTGCAGCATCTCGTGCATGTAGGCCAAGCCGTGTGAACTGGTGGCGGTGAAGGTCCTGGCTCCTACAATAGAAGCCGAGGTGCATACGGCGAGGGCGCTGTGCTCACTCTCGACGGCAATATACTCGGCATTCAACTCCCCTCGTTCCACGAATTCAGAGAGGATTTCGGTGACCGGTGACTGGGGCGTAATAGGGTAGGCAGCGATCACCTGGACACGGCTGAGCTTTGCCCCCTGGGCTGCAGCGTGATTGCCATCAATTATCCGTATATCGGCTTCGCTATCTGTCTTCTTGCTCAAATCACTCAATCTGTTTAGAGGTCCTCTTCATTTACCATGGTTATAGCCTGTGCCGGGCATACCTGAGCGCATATTCCACACCCTTTGCAGTACTCTAGGTTTATCTGGACCGGTATGGTTTTACTGATGAGTGCGTCCGGGCAGTAGAGCCAGCATATAAAACAGGCTGGCTTGCCGCGCTTTGCAGGGATGCACTTTTCGGGGTCTATTACTGGAAGTGAACTGCGCCACTCGCCTGTCCTCCCGGCTTCTCCAATACCCGGTGACGATTCACCACATATATGCTGGCAACTCCTGGTTCCCATAACTTTCTATCACCCTGTTTTCTGTAGCCTGGTTATCTCGTAGGTCTTCCTGAATGCGATGATGTTATTATCTACTAGGCTATCGGAGAATCTTTCTCTTATTACCTTTTCTATGCTTGCTATATCTACCAGCTCAGTAGCACGGACTAACGCGCCCAGTATAGCTGTATTCACCACGGTTAAGCCGGCAACTATGAGGCCCAGCTCCCGGCATACCCTGGTGGCATCAGCAGTAGCGATGTTGAAATCACCGTTAACCTCGAGTTCATCTGGACGCTGACGTGAGTTCACCACCAGCCATCCCCCCCTACTCAGTCCGCCGATTACATCCTTGTCTCTCAGCAGGGTGTGGTCTAGGACTACTACAACGTCGGGTTCTTCCACCTGTGACGTAACCATGATTGGCTGCGGGGAAATCCTGGTTGATGCGCTTACCGGAGCGCCTCTCCTCTCGGCGCCAAACCATGGTGCAGCCGTTACCCCCTGATAGCCTTTGAGGTAGGCTGCCTGTGCCACTATCTTGGCGGCCGTTATGGCCCCCTGACCGCCCCGGCCATGCCATCTAATCTCGTAAAGCCTTGTTTCCATAGACAGTTTTGTAGCTATTCCACTAACCTCAGATGATTTGTCTTTTTAAGTTGTAGAAGGCGCAGGCTTATGTTAACGCTCTTTACTGGAATGTGTCAAATCTGGAGTTTGACCCGATCCACGATGTGATCAGATATGTGCGCCGCATTAAGGCTAATGGGCTACGGAAAAATATTAGATGGGGAGGCATTTGCTGGCCGTGCTAAATAGCTATCTATCTCTTGACAGCCGGCACTCTTAAGAGCAAGGGCTCGTATTTGGCGTATAGGGTGTGTAGCAGTAACTGGATTCGTCCAGCCTCCACCAGATCTCCGTTTTTCGGGCGCATTGAATGATGGGCCATAGTTCACCTCCCAATCAGATTGTATTCCGACAAGGGTTCTCCGTTGACCTAGTGTACTGAACGGAGAACGGCAGATTGACAAGTTGGGGTGGAGGGGGTACTCTATTCGTACACGAGACGGGTTGCCACTTTTCAATTATACGTCAATTATGGCTTCCGGGAAGGGTAAGCCGCAAGCGGTTGCGGGACGCAAAGCTGTGATATTCACCCTAATGATGGTACTTCAAGGCTGCTTATAGCCTGCGTATATTGGGTTTATACTTAAATTGGCGCTGCGCCTTTATAAGAAATTTGGACATATTTTTAATGTCTTAAGGAATAAATAGTATGCAGAACTCGCATACAAAATCAAAAAGTCTACCTAAGACCTTTGCCCTCTGCGCTTTCGCCTATATTATCGCTTTGTGCATTGCTGTTTCTGTTGGGTATGCGCTCGGTGACAGGCATCCAATCTGGATTGTTTTAACGGCAGACATTGCAGCTACGCTGGTCATTTATGCTTTCGCCCGCGTATTTCAAAATGCAAGCTTTTATGACGCATACTGGAGTGTCGCCCCGCTTGCGATTGCGCTCTATTATTTATTGGGAGCCTCATCGGGAGATGCAGTCTTAACGCGTCAAGTGGTGGTTGTCACCCTGGTATTTATTTGGGGTGTCCGGTTAACGTGTAACTGGGCCAGACAGTGGCGGGGACTGGGGCATGAAGACTGGCGCTATGCGAATATGAGGCATAAATGGAACCGTCTGTTCTGGATCATTGAATTATCTGGAATAGAAATGATGCCGACGATAATCGTTTTTCTCGGCTGCCTTTCGCTCTACCCTGCCCTCTCTACCGGGACGAGCACATTCGGAGTGCTCGACTGGGTTGCCATCGTGGTAACCGCTGCTGCGATCATTATAGAAACAACGGCAGACCAGCAGCTAAGAAGGTTTGTTAGGACAAACTCGCAGCCGCGAAAGATTATGTCAACTGGCTTGTGGGCTTATTCCAGGCATCCGAACTATCTTGGCGAGATAATGTTCTGGTGGGGGCTCTTTATATTCGCACTGGCGGCTGATCTTTCCTACTGGTGGGTGATCGTCGGGCCGCTGGCTATGACCGTGCTCTTTGTCTTTGTGAGTATCCCCATGATGGATAAAAGGAGCCTGGAAAGAAGGACGGGGTACGAGGAGCATATGAGGAGGGTTTCCGCACTCATTCCGTGGTTTCCCAGGAAGTGAACAAGTCGACATCGGTTTTAATATATAGGGCTGGCTTCCCCATCAGTAGAGATCCATTAGGCCGATCTCATAGGAGATGGGAAGGCAATGGGAGGTTGTAACATCAAGGCCTAGTGAAGCTCTGAGCTGGGGGGAAATGGTGGAGAAGTCAGAAATTCGAGAGTAATCACTGGAGGGGGTAAGCATGATTAAAGTTATGGTGATGATCAAGAGGAAGCCTGGCATTTCGCATGAGGAGTTCTGCAAGCACTACGAGGAAGTGCACGCGCCACTGGCGCTTAAAGTGCTGCCCACAATTAAAAAATATGTGCGGAACCATGTTGTCGCACTCCCCGGCACGGAAGAGCCCGGTTTCGATTGCATTACCGAGTTCTGGTATGATGACATGGAGGGGGCGCAGGCATCGCTCGATACCCTTAATTCCGATGCTGGCCAGGTTATACGAGACGACGAAGCGACTTTCATGGACAAGGATAAGCAGGTCGTCCTCCTGGTCGATGAGAGGGAGACAAAGTAACCGGGAGGTGTTTCCATATTATTCATCTACGCTTTATGGTCTTGTACCTATTACCATGAGCCTTTACCGGGCAGTTATTACATACCAATGTATCACAAGAGCGCACAAATATTACCCTCTGACTAGCCGGCAGAGTCCTCAGATTGAAATACTGAGATGACCGGCAGCAAGATAGGGAGGAGAATGCCAGTGAAGGTGCTACTAACCGGTGCCTTGGGCAACATAGGCAGGAATACTACCAACAAGCTCATAGAGCAGGGGCATCAAGTGAGGTGCTTCGACCTTAAAACGAGGGCAAATGAAAAAGCTGCCCAGAGGATCGAGGACCAGATAGAGGTAGTATGGGGAGATGTGCGTAGCCCCGATGACCTGGCTGCCGCCGTTAAGGACCAGGATGTCATTATGCATCTGGCGTTTATCATGCCTCCCACGAGCGAAGACCGTCCCCAGTGGGCGAGGGAGATTAACGTGGCTGGTACTGAAAATCTGCTCCAAGCCATGAAAACAGTGTTACCACCACCTAAGATTATCTTCTCTTCGACGTTTAGTGTCTTTGGCGATACCCAAAGCCAGCCACCACCGCGCACCGTCACCGATCCGGTCAAACCAGTGGACAACTATACACGGCACAAGGTTGAATGCGAGAGATTGGTCCAGGAATCCGGGTTGGATTGGGCCATCTTCCGATTCGCTGTTGTGCCCCCAATGTCGTTGGGTGGGGTTGAAGAACTTCCGAAGATGTTCGATTTCCCTCTGGATATGCGAATTGAATTTGTCCATCCGCGTGACGCTGGGCTGGCTCTTGCCAATGCGGTGAACAGTAAAAAAGTATGGGGCAAGATATTACTTATCGGAGGTGGGCCTAGTAGCCAGCTTTACTATAGAGATTTTATGGGGCGGATGATGGATGCCATGGGTATCGGGATGCTTCCTGAAAGGGCCTTCGGTTCCAAAGCTGCTATGACTGACTGGTTAGATACCAGTGAAAGCCAGAGTTTGCTCAACTATCAGCAGCACACGTTTGAGGATTTCGTGCAGGAGATAGCCTCGCTATTGGGTTATAAGCGGTATCTGGTGCCACTTTTTCGCCCCCTGGTTCGCCGTTGGGTATTGCAGAAATCACCCTACTTTCGGGCTAAAAGGTAGGCGTACTTCACATTAACGTAAGATACTTCACATTAGTGTCAATAAGCCGGGTGCTGCGACGCGATAGCGGATACCCGACTCCTTTATTAAGGATTAAGGGCATGCGTTCGCAGAGCTGATTAGAAAGAATCTAGCTAAAGCGTTCCGCAAAAATGCGTTTTTCCACGATATTGCGAACGGCGGCAAGGCCTGGTGATGTGGTGAGCTCCATTAAGGGCTTGCCCAGCAGATCGTAGTGGGCGATATCTTCATCCTGGGGGATATAACCAAAAACCTCCAGTCCCATATCCTGTGCGGCTTGTCTTAATAATTCCTCGTTACCCTGCACCCTATTAAATACCAGGCCCAGCCTCTCACACTGGATCACCCTCTCGCTCTGAGCCATCCCTTTTATCTGGGCTGCGGTCTGCAAGCCCCTGGATGTAGCATCACTAATTATAATCAGGGTATCGACGTGGCCCATGACCTGCCTATTTATCTGTTCCAGGCCGGCCTCGCCATCGATGAGGATGGTGTCGAAGCTCTTGGAGAGGGTTTCTATCGCCCCACGCATAAGGTTGTTGACCGGACAGTAGCAGCCCAGCGTTTCGGTGCGTCCCATAGCCAGCAGGGCGAAGTTGTCCATCTCCTCGAGGGCCTCAAATACCATGTAGTCGAGCTTATCGACCAGTTGGCGACTTTCTTCCTGCTTGCCCTTCCTGGCAGTCCTGATTATCTCCTCACGGATTTGGCCCATGGTTCGTCTGACGGTTATGCCAAGGGCGAGGGGCAGGCCCATGGCCGGATCGGCGTCAATGAGCAGCAGCTTGCCTCTCTGGCCATTATCCAGTAGGACCTTGGTCATCATGGCAGTGAATGCGGTCTTACCTGTGCCTCCTTTGCCGCATACAGCGACAAGCCTGTTTTTTGGAGTGGTAGATTCAGCCATGGGCATTTCTCCTTCTCAGATCAACAAGGCTATGAATTAGCAGCGGTCTTAGTTTTCTTTGTTTTTTTCTTGCGCACCTTAACTACCGTCCTGATTTCATCGCACACCGGTTTATATTCGCAGGAGCGGCAGTCCCAGCCGAGGGTGCACTCGATTTCATCCAGGTCGTAGCCTTTAGCCTTCCAGACATCCTTGGTGATGTTATGGGATATCTCCCGCACCTGCTCGTCGATGCTCTCCAGGGGCTTAAGGTCCTCCCTGCTCGAGGTAACGAAGATAATCTCCATTGCCTGTATCTTGGACACCTCTGACTTGAAGATGGCCATTAGCGCCCTTCCCAGGGTCTCGAAACAAAAGCCCTTCTCCGCCGCCTCATTACTCACCCTGCTCCACATGTGCTGAGGTATGCTTCTTATCATGTAGCCCTCTATCTGGTCGGCTATGTACTGGTTACGCGCCAGCTCTTCGTGCTCTTTTTCGCTGAGGCTCTCTCCACTAACCATGAGGACCTGGCCGAAGGGCAGGCTGCCCCCTGACGATTCCGGGATATCGGGGCCGATGAGTGTAATCCTGCCGTCTCTGAGCAGGGAGGTGTTATCGGTCCATAGCAGGAAGGCGGAGGAACCGCAATCCGGATTCCCCAGCTCGATGAAGGTGTCTCCCCTGAGTATTATTCCTGGGCTCGCCCCGGGGCCAACCCGCACCGGAAGCCCTTCAAGAAGCTCGCTGACCGAGAGAGGACAATCGATCTCTCTGACTTCGCCACCCTTCTGGCGCACCTCCGCCCTGTATTGAGTCAGCTTCTTAATGTATATGTCGAAGATTGCCATGATCTGTTTCCGCTTGGCAGGTCTGGATTCCTTGAGATGTTTAATAACCGTATCCGTAATTCTAAGCGAAGTGAAGAATCGGTACCATTCGCTGTCGCTCAGAGTAACAGAACAATGAAGGCTGCCAGTTCAATTGGGCTATGTGGTATGTTGACAGGGGGGAATCGGCTCAGGATTTCTTACTCAGTCGCTCCCTGGCGATGAGGGCTGCCCCTATCGCCCCGGCGATCTGGGGGTCTGAGGGCAGCTTTATCACGCTTACCTTTAGCTTCTCCTCAAGTGCCTTGGCCAGCCCTTCGTTCTTGGCGCATCCGCCGGTCAGCGCCAGGTCTTCGACGAGGCCCACCTTCCGCACCATGGAATTCAACCTGCCCGCCACCGCGTTGTTGACACCGGCGGCTATATCGACCACTTCTGTACCCTCGTTGATCAGGGTTACAACCTCGGACTCAGAAAATACGCTGCACTGGCTGGTTATGATGGCCGGGCTCTCTGACTTGAGCGAAAGAGATGAGATTCCCTCCAACCCACATTCGAGCACGCGGGCCATCGCCTCGAAGAACCTGCCCGTACCCGCAGCGCACCTGTCATTCATAACGAACTCGAGGACATTGCCCTTATCATCTAAGGACATCACCTTGCAGTCCTGCCCACCGATGTCGACAACCGTTCTCACTGTGGGGCAGAGCCAGTGGGCGCCGCGGGCGTGGCACGTTATCTCCGAGATGTTTTCATTGGCGAAGGGAACCTTGAGACGGCCGTAGCCGGTTCCCACGATATATCCCAAGTCATCCAGCGATGACAGACCAGCCTTCTTAAGCGCCTCATCCATGGCGGTACGCGCCGTAATCTCTGGCTTGGTAGTGGAGGGGATAATCACGTACGAGGTGACTTCACCGTTCTTCATCACAACCGCCTTGCCGGTAGCAGAACCTACATCACAGCCTCCAACAATCATACTATCTCCTTTCTTGCTTTGTAATCTATACCTATTTCTGGCCCAGCCCCGTTGCGCTGAAGAACTTGGAAAACTTGTCCTTGACCTCGTCCACCGAGGTGTACCTCTTGTCAAAAATATCGACGCCGAGGTGCAGGTAAGGAACCCCTAGCTCACGGCACTTCTCCCTCATCATGCCGGTGTTGGCCGAGCCGTCCTTGTGGCCCATATGCGCTGGCCAGACGACGCAGTCGATCTTGTAGTCTTTGACAATTCTCTCTATATCGCCGAGGAAGTGGTCAGCCACACCCCGCGCCTGCCGGATCATGGGATACTGGGTGAGGGATCGCTTGGACAGGTCCCGGAACATGGTGTCCTCGTTCTTAGTGTCTATTGGCTCATACGGGGTATGGCCGAACATGTTCATGACGATGCTCACTCCCCACTCCGACTCCAACCACGGTTGTATGTCGAACTGCCACATCAGCGGCAGGATGTCAAACCACAGCATCCTGATCTTCTCCCCACCCGGCACACCGCTTACCCCTGCCTTTACCCGTTTCTCTGCGTTGGCAATGAGTCTCTTGAACCATTCGGCGCCCCCGGGCTTGCCGGGATAGTAGAAGGTAGCCATGGCGAAGCATTGCGGCGGGCCGATGGTCCAGTCGTGGGGACATGGCACCACCCGCCTGAGTTCGTTGTATTCCTGCCACAGCGCGTACTCCTTGTTGGACTCCTCGCATACCTCCCGCAGCCGGTCGATATCCAGCTTGTATCCGGTGTGCTCGGTGACAAAGTCCACCATACGCCTGAGCTCCTCGGCATAGTACTCATAGCTTCGCTCATCCTCCCAGTAAGGGGGGTCAGCGCCGAACATCGGGACGTCATGCCACTTGCCGTGTTTAATCGCCTGGTGGACTATTGTGGTACCGTCGCAGGGGTGAAGCAGGGCGATACATGCAGTCGGCTTTGGACTCATATCGGCCTCTACATAGTACAGTGAAAGCCTGAGCACGGTACAGAAATCGCTGCCCAGCAGCCTCTCGGATCCATCGATATCGTCGGTGATGTGTGGCGCTTCGATCCCGAGGAATGCAGTCTGGGGAAACATCCACCACGGGACACCCATGGCGGTAAATAGCTCCGCTGCATAGGCGAACCAGCTCGCGATGAATGGCTTGTCGTTTTCGGCACAATCCAGTACTTCGTCATACTTATCCAAAACCGCCTTTATTACGCCCTTATTGATCTCTGCTTCCTCGGATTCATCCAGCGAAAGCGCATCCAGGAGCATCTGCATATAGGCTTTATCATCTCTATATAGTTTAAGTGCTTTTTCAGGTTGTTTTCTCTTTGTAGTCACCGTTTACCTCCCCATGCTTTCCAGGAATGCCTGGGCCCTGGTTCTCAACTGGCCAGCGCCGGCCATGATATATTCCCTATCCAGCTTGAGGAAAGGAATACCCTCCTCTTTTAAATCCCCGCCGAGCATGAAATTCTCACCTGTCCACAGGTCGCAGAAGATCATCCGCTCGCCGATAACCCCGTCAACCTTGAATTCCTTGACCATGTCTATAACGAACTTGGACCTTTGCGGTTGAGTATCGAACATGCGCGGACAGGCGGGTTTATCCTGGATGTAGTAACGCGCCAGGGCAGCAAGCGGGTCATTGGACTTCTCATCGACCTCATTCCATATGATTCTGGTGCCGAAACACATCGAGTCGGTGACCACCAGACCTCCCTGCTCCTCGATGACTTTAATGAACGCCGGATCATCGAGTATGCCAGCCACGATCATCAACCTCGCCCGATAATCCTTGATGCCTTCCGCGTCGCTCAGCTCTTGCAGCAGCTCCTTGAGCATCTGGTTAAACGGCTCCCTCGGCATGGCGGTGCTGGCCACGACAACGGCAAGTGCTTCCGCACCGGTTATCGGCGGGTTATCCTTTTTCCTGAGCTCATAGAGCTGCCTCAGCAGGCGCCGCGTCTGGTTGTGGAGCTTTATCGCCTTCCATAACTTTTCATCGCTGATGGTGATGCCTAGATGCTTTTCCAGAGCCTCCTTCAGTATTTTTAATTCGTCGCGGAACCACTGCACCTGCACATCGGTGGTCATCTTGGGGAGGCTCATCATTTTGGTGAACGGTGTGTCCACCTTGCGTATCCAGTTATCGTATATGCGCCGGACGTGGTCGCAGTTGTTGAGCCAGATGAGCCCCTCGAGGAAATCGTAGTCGCCCTGCAGCCCCATATTGTAGCAGTGACGGCAGAAACTGCAGTTGATGCTGCTCAGATAAGCATCCGCCAGCTCCGTCCCCCTGCTGCCTGTGGCCCTCATGCGGAAGGGGACCATACCTGCGGCGGTGATGATCTCCTCCGGCCCATAGGAGCAGAAGTGGCCCACCACCTTGCCGCCCTGCTCTATCCATTTCTTCAATTCAGGGTTAACGATGGTCTCGGTTGCTTCCTGGAATTGCTGCAATACCTTCGATTTTACTGTGGTCTCCAATTCATTTCCCCCTTTCCAGGCACCTATTTTTTGGGATGCACTACCTCTATAAAGAGACAGCTTTGTACTGCTCCCGGTAAATTATTTTTGAGGCGAATAATCTGGGTGGCGCAGTATACTACACTATATACTATAAATCGAATTTAACTGGGTGTCAACGGTTCACCTGCTCCATAAAGGTTTAGCAGCGGCGCTTCGAGCGTGATTGAAGGCGGGGGCAGATCACTGCTACACGGTGATTGGGGGAGGGGGTATAGTTGATGGCTAATGCTCCTGGCAATGGCAGTAACAAATGGCTAGGGGTGACGGGTAAGTGATGTGCTGGTCACAGAGGCTTGCCCGCACAATTTTTCTATCGTAAAATGGAACGTGCACAAAAAGGAGCACATTGTTAGTAGTTTAGCGTTCAGGCAAACAGGGTAAAGTTTGCTGGGCACCGTTGCAGAAGGAGGTTACTAATGGAAACAGGCGATGTATACACCGAACTGGTTAAGAGGCTGAATTATACCGGGTCGGAAAGTCTGCTCCGGGTATTGCAGAAGCTTTTTACCCCTGATGAGGGTAGGCTGCTGCTCCAATTACCGGCTGAGCCATCTGACTTGGCCCGTAAATCGGGAACGGACGAGGAGACGGTGCAGCGGAAGCTCGAGGAGTTCATGGAGAGAGGACTGGTCATCCCCACCAGTAAGGGGTTTTGCTTCGCCCGAGATGTGACGCAGCTGCATGATTCCACGCTTTCTAGCGATGAGAAATGGATCGATACCGAGATTCTGGACCTGTGGAAGGAGCTTCAGGAAACTGAGTGGATTCAGCGAATGGCAAGCGGCCTCGGGGATTCGTATGTGCAGTTTATCAGGGTTCTTCCCGCCTGGAAGGCGATCGAGCGGAGCCCTGAAATCTCGGACGGCGAGCTTTTACCCGAGGAGAATATCAGGGAGCTAATTAAAGGAGCAGACCACATCGCAGTGATTCCCTGTAGCTGCCGCAGGTCGATGAGGGGGTGTGATGCCCCGATTGATGTCTGCCTTCAATTCAACCGGGGAGCGGAATATGCCATCAATCGGGGTGCCGGAAACAGGATTTCCGCGGAGGAGGCCGTCGCTATCGCCGATCGAGCTGAGGATGTGGGCCTGATACACACCTGGCCCATGGCGGCATACGGTCGTCTGAATGAGATATGTAACTGTTGCCGCGATTGCTGTGCCATCTTCGCTATCGGCATCAAGCTGGGCAATATGGAGCAAATTCTGGAGAAGAGCCGTTTTCGTGCTGAAGTCGATCAGGAGCTTTGTAACGGCTGCCAGGACTGTGTGGAGCGGTGCTTTTTTGAGGCAATAGAAATGAAGAAGTCTTCCACATCCAGGAAGCTCAAGGCCACGATCGATTTGGCAAAGTGCTTCGGTTGCGGCCTGTGTGCTGTCGTCTGCGACCCTGGTGCTATTATCATGAAGGTGGAGCAAGCATAGAGAGCGTGGATATCCAGGAAAGATCGCTTACGCGCTGGCTAATTGGAATACACAGTGGTTAGGGGCGCCAAGAGCACTACTAACGCTCCACGGTCCGGGCAAGCGACTTCCTTGCCGAATCTGGCTCCTGACACCGTCTGAGTGCCTCTTCCAGGGAGATGATCCGTCTATGGTATAGTTGCATTATCGCTTGATCTATCGTTTGCATGCCATAACGGGAGCTCGTCTGCATGGTGCTCCACATCTGGGAAGTCCTCGACTCCCGAATGAGGTTTCTTATGGCATCGTTGGCGACCATAACCTCCACGGCGACGGCACGCCCTCTGCCGTCAAGACGCGGAATCAGTGTTTGATATAGCACACCTTGCAGAACGGTGGAGAGCTGAACTCGCACCTGTTGCTGTTGGTAAGGGGGGAAGACGTCGATGACCCTGTCGATGGCTTGAGGGGCGCTGGGAGTGTGGAGCGTGGCGAGAATAAGGTGTCCGGTTTCCGCAGCGGTTAACGCTATGGCGATGGTCTCCAGGTCCCGCATCTCTCCTACCAGGACAACATTGGGGTCCTGGCGCAGGGTGTGCTTAAGGGCGTTAGCGAAGCTCATGGTGTCGGTCCCAACCTCTCGTTGCGTGATTAAGCATTTATCGTTCTTATGGAGAAACTCGATAGGGTCTTCGATGGTGACAACACTTCGGCTCCTCAGGCTATTGAGATGCTTGATCATTGCGGCAAGGGTGGTCGATTTGCCACTACCTGCGGGGCCGGTGACCAGCACCAACCCGTGTTCCTTCAAGACCAGGTCTTTGCATACATCGGGCAGCCCTAGCTGCTCAATTTCGGGGAGATCTGTTTGAAGCATACGGAAGCAGAGACTAATGGTACCCCTCTGTATGCAGGCATTGGCGCGGAAGCGTCCAACTTCCGAAATGCTATAGGCGAAGTCCAGTTCCCATTCCCGTTCAAATGTCACCCTTTGTTCCTCAGTGGTAGTATCTTTAAGGATCTGCTCCATGTCCTGGGCGGTTAGGCTTGGCAGACTATCGTTGGGAACTAGTTCACCGTCGACGCGTGCCACCGGCGGAACACCGGCAGTGAGATGAAGGTCTGACGCACCTCTTTCTACGGTATCCCGTAGCAAATCATCGATATGCATGTTAGCTCTTTAACCTTGCTTGCATTATCTTACTATATTGTGTTATATTTGTCAATATATATACATAGTATAATAAATAACATTATCTTATTATGTATATTTCGGAGGTGTTTGTCAATACCTCAACCAATATTTCGATCCAGAATGCGAGTTGCTGTTCTCCATCTCTCGGCATAGGCTCGCTTCAGTAGCTGGAACTGGCTCTGAAAGAGGGCAGAGGTGAGCGTGTCTGTGGTCATAATAACGGCATCCTCTCGATTATCGGTATAATAACCTATTCTAACCCCCCTTTTGGTGAAGCCGTATTTTTGGTAGAGTTCCTGGGCTGCTATATTGGAGAGGCGCACCTCCAGTGTTATCACCTCGGCCTGCCGTGTTAGGGCCAGATCGATTGCGGAAATAAGCAGCAGTTCGCCGATCCCCAGCCGTTGATATGCCTGTCGTACCCCTATAGTGGTGATATGAGCCTCCCCTGCCATGAGCCAGAAGCCAATGATGCCAACAACTAGTTGACTGGGAGGAGATGCCCCTGCTTTGTAAAAGAGGCGTCTTGCCCCTACCCGGGGGTGGTCGAGCGGGGAGCCGCGCTGCTCCCTTTTTCCCAATGGCGCAGCATGGTTCTCATTCTCACAAGCTACCAGGTAACGGGCTGGCCTGTTGAACAGGAGATCACTTCTGTAGGGTGGTGGAGGCCACTGAGTGGGGAAGCATTCCTGATCGATCTCGGTGGCCTGGGGAACATCGGCCAACCGCATTGGTCGTACTGTATAGCTCAAGGTATCCTCGTTAGGGTGATAGTGGATCAATGTTACCATATTGTGCTACCTGCCGCTATCTTTTTACGCTCCTTCTGATGTCAACTTGACAAACTGGGTGTATATCGGCAGTATATATCATGCAAGTCTACCGAATGCAAATTCAGTCGAATTTCTAAGTTAAAAGTGAGGACCTGGGCTATGCAAGATATGAGTGATGAGAACCAGAGACTACAGGGAGCGATGGGCCTTCTAACAAGGTATCATCCCTTCCATGAACTCTTGGGCATGACGGTTGAGCCGCTGGACACTGACAGTATATGCATCAAACTTGCAATGCGAGATGAACTGTGCGGATATCCAGGGCAAGGTATTCTATATGGAGGGGTTATCGCGGCCGTGATAGATATTATTGGGGGCATTATAGTTGCCTGGAGTGTATTAAAGGATATCAAAGAACAAACCGTGCAAGAACAGGTGAAAAGACTGAAAAACATGAGTACCGTTGACCTGCGCATTGACTATCTGCGACCAGGTAAAGGCAAGATTTTCACGGCAACCGCTTCCGTCCTACGAACTGGCAAAAAGTTAGCAGTCACACGTATGGAATTGTGCAATGAGGAAAAGCATCTTATTGCAGTCGGTACAGGAACATATACAGTTAGTTAGAGACCGCTAAAAAAGAGGTGCAGGATACTTCCTGCCGGGGGTCTGGGGGTGTCCCCCAGCTTTAAAAAGTCCCCCAAGATTGGGGGATTAGGGGGTTGATTGAGACTATTCCATCTGTCTCAGTTAATATGCTACGTCTCGTATAGCTTGCCGCCATTAGGTTGACTCTTACTTTAAGTTTTATAACCGCATCACGTACGTACACCCATTCACTATGCAATCTACCTCAGTTCTGCCTTCACTACAAAAAGCATGCTAGTCCCTATGTGACGGTCATGCATATGGTGATAAATGCGAGATAGATATCCGAACACGGGAGCTTCTTGGGGTGAGATGCCCTGGCGGGCATTTCTCTGCAAACTACCGAGAGGAGACGTAGGCGAATGATGTTACGGGCGCATCATCTGATTTGCCTCCTTGGCTTCAGGGGGCTGGGCTATTCCCCCGAGTTTCTGCAAGATATGATTAAAATAGTATTTAAGCTCCTCTCATGTCCAGAGACCCTGATCGAGGTAATCAGTGAGCCCGATGATATCTGTACCCCCTGCCCTTTCCTCAAGGATGGGGGCTGCCGTGAAGAAGGTCCTCAATCGGAAGAGATGGTAAAGAAGCGGGACCGCGCTGTTATGATGAGGTTGGGGTTGGTATCGGGTGATAAAGTAACCTGGTCCGCTGTTGAGCAGAGGATTCGCTCCTCTATAAGCCGCCGGGATTTGGAGCAGATATGCCAGGACTGCCAGTGGCTGCCCCTGGGCTACTGCGTGGCTGGCCTTGAGAGGTTGAGGGAGTAATATTCAATATCGAGATAGGTCGGCGATTTTGGAGTAGAAATAAAGCTGAGAGAGGCGATTTGATCTGGAGGTGAAGATTGCGTGGAGCAGTTTAAGCGAATCTGAGAATAAAGCTGAGCGAAAATTAAAAGGCCTCGGATAATTAAATGCTTGAAGCTAGAAAAACGGTAGTCACTCTGGATGAAAAGTAACCTTTTGGGACTTCAGAGGAACATTATCAAAGCTGCCGTTACTGCGAATATGTTAGAAGGCTGAGGGGTTTAACCGCCCTAAACCTTTACTCCCATTACCGCGTTAAGAACCTCAAGGATTTCGGGTACCTGAAAGGGCTTCCTGATGAAATACATAGGTCCAAGCGCCATAGCCTCCAGGGCTATGGGGTAGTCGCCATATCCCGTAATAACAGCCACGACTGTTCTCCCGTTCTTGGCCTTTATCTCCCGTAGTACCTCCAATCCACTCATATTAGGCAACACCAGGTCAAGGAATATCAGGTCGAATCGCTTCCTATTTATCTCCTCCAGGGCCCTCTCGCCCGTTTCACAGCAGGTAACCTTGTGACCCTGCCCTACAACAACATCTTCAATAAGTTGCAGAATTTTAACATCATCGTCAACGACGAGTACTCCTTCCCCATCCCCTCGCCACATGCTGAGAAAATTATCGATGTCCTCAGGTCGAAACCTCCTGTCGCCACGGGGGCCAACGTGATAGCTTTTTATAAGCCCTTTATCCCCCCATTGCCTCACCGTATTTGGGTGCACATTAAGTATAGCGGCTACCTCTTTCACCTTGATCATCCTTACTGGATTCCCGTTCATTTTCTTGACTCCCACTCCCTATTAATTAGCGTTAATAAATGGTAACTGTTAAGAGGATATGCTAAGATATTTATAATAATGTAATTTTGTGCAAAAGTCAAGTCCGAAATGTTAGGTGATTAAGATAGCATCTAATTCCCTACGTAATGGGTGGGGAGGTGAAAAAAAAGGAGGTGTGGACTAGCTCGCATCCAGGCAATTCGCATTATTAGGACCTGACAGCCTGTTGCCGTGCATTATGATATTGACGTGTGTCAAAACGTCCCTCCCCACAAGGATACATACGCTCCCTACAAAAAACCACTTATTTGTAAGGGAATTCCCCACACAAATAAATACATACTTTCCCCACAAAAAATACATACTTTCCCGACAGACAAATGGCGCATCTTGTGTTAGCATGAAATTGAGCGTTTCGCCAGGGGCGCTTCCTGCAGATAGGCAAAACTGGGGATTCACACAAAAAAAAGAATATCGGCTCAGGGAAGTGTGATGGCCTATGGTGATTCTGTGGTTTTGCCTAAAAAAAGAACCTTTAAGCGGGGTGTAGAAGCCCGTAGCTTAAGGTTTTTTATTTTCAAGCTCCGCTTCACCATCGTTATCTGCCTCATGGACAATATTTTAGGCAAAGATAATCAGCTAAATTCAGCGGGTTAGAGTAGAGTCGGTTAGGTTTCAAAGTAGAATGGGAGTGAAGAAGTGAAAGCGAGGATAGTTTATGTGGCACTGGCCCTGGTGCTGGTCTTATCGCTGGCAGCGGCGGTAGCAGTATCTGTGGTCAGCGCCCAGAGTCCAGTGGACTATGTGGACATCGGCGACACAACAAGCGAAGCAGGCCATAACCTGCAAGGATGGGGTCCTATAGAACCTGCGACAAGTGGAGGGGGTTACGGTGGGATCGACGACTGCCGCTGCACGGTGAATGGCTCGGAGTGTAGTAACCCTGAACTGTTCTGGGGATCATTAACCCTAGACACCGGCACAGGAATGACCGCTACAGAACTGCTGCTGAGCGTGCTTGACGGAAGTGGCAACGACAGTTTCGAGGTGTATGTGAACTCTCATCTAGTCAAGACCTATACCGATCCGGACCCTATAATTGACCCTGAGACATGGTACACCCACAATATCAGCATATCCGATCTGAATTTGAGCGGAAGCATAACGGTGAAGGTAGACTGTACAGCATCGGCGTGGAGTGGTTGCCCCACTTACGGCCAGCTAGCCGTTGACTGGGCTGAGCTCTATGCCGAGACTACCCCTGAGGGAGAAGGGCCCTGCTTCATCGCCACTGCTGCCTATGGCACAGCGAGTGCTTCGGAGATCGATGTGCTACGGGCCTTCAGGGATGAGGTGCTGCTGGAAAGCAAAGTGGGCTCTCAACTTGTGGAGTGGTACTACCAGACCAGCCCTCCGGTAGCGGACTTCATATCGGAGCACGAGGGGTTAAGGACTCTGGTAAGGGAGCTCCTGGTTGACCCGGTTGCTTCGTTAGTCGAAGCCACGGAGGTTCTCTGGGGAGATTAGGACGCCAGCCTTACCAGCAAATTGTGTAGGAAACCGAAACTAAATGAGCGATAATGCAGGTTGACAATAAAGGTAGCTTGTATCAAGATGATGTGGGGAGATATTTTCGTAAATAGTTGATGAAGTTAATGATGGCGCATATTGTTTGTTGATTAGCTTAGGCTAAATAAGAGGTTGTTTGAGGGTTGGTTTTCACTTAGGAGATGCAGGGGGGGAGATAATTCTTAGTTAATAATAATATAAATATAAAATAGCCCCGAATGAGTGTTGGCTCACCGGGGCAAAGGCATCAGGCACGCACAGCACCTATACGCCCATTTGTTATTCTAACAAAAATAGCTAGAAAAGTCAAATGGATTGAGCCGGCCGTGCCGCCTGATGCGGGGTACAGCCGGCTCTTTATTTTGAGCTTTTCGAACCTTTCAAACTTAATAATAGATAGTTAACAAAGGCTGATATGTCCTGCCCGGCAGGAAGCATGACTCACCCTTAATTGATAGGGTTGCTCTCTGTGACGGGGGTCGATGAGGGCGATAGAACGAAAACTGAATAGAAGTGAAGAAGCCGAAGATTCCTGCCCGTGAGGAGCGTCACGTGGCTGTTGGATGAGGTGACGCATACGGTACGGGGGTCGATGAGGAAGAGGCTAAAATAAAAAAGGAGAAAAAGAAAGATGAAAAAGATTCTAATTAGCGTGATGGTGATTGCCGTGGCTGTTGCCATTGTTGCCGGTGGCACCATGGCCTACTTCAGCGACACCGAGAAGAGCACCGGCAACGTCATGACCGCCGGAACTTTGAACATGACGATAGCCGATAACAATGAAGGTTGGAATAATGGTGTTCCTGTTACTGCATCATGGCAGTCACCAAGTGGCTGGGCACCAGGAGAGACTTTTACTACTGGCGTAATTAGCTTGCGTAATGTAGGAAGTATCCCCATTAACTACCTGTTCACCACCTACTACAATTACAGCTACACTGTTGCTGACCTAGCTAAAGTAATAGAGGTTGTGGAGTATAATGAGTACATACCCGGGTATGGTTGGATAGACAGTATGCAACCAACCCAGGATCTATGGAAGCTGGTGGGTGATAACCTGCAACCGTTGACACTCAAGGAGCTGATACTCGCTTCGTGGGTGGGAGACACCACTTGGGTAGACTACTGCACTGGTGATGGCTATGATGTGGTACCCGCGGGCAACCCTGCTATACCGGTAGGCGGAACTTACCAGATTTACCTAGTGCTCAAATTCGCGGATGCTGCTGGAAATAGTTATCAAGGAGCTTCGTGCTCGTTTGATATCGAGTTCGAGGGGGTCCAAGATAATGTAAGTCAGAAGCATTAACCAGTAACCCAACCCTAACCGGTCAGCAGAGGTAGGGCAGGGCAACCTCCCTGTCCTGCCTACTCTCCCTAGACACTAGAAAGGAGGGTCAGTCAATATGGAGAAGTTTCTGCTGAGAAAGCTTCTGCTTTCAATGCTGGCTGCCTTTCTGGTGATAGGGTTGGTAGGAACCGGCACCTTTGCCTGATTTCAGGACACCGAGACCAGCACGGGAAACACTTTCACTGCTGGAACCCTTGACCTGAAGTTGAAGGACAACAGTGAGCCCTGGGGGGACGGCGTCACTGCAACCTGGACGATGTCGAACATGAAGCCGGGAGACGAGCTCACAGGCACAGTAGAGGAACTCGGCCTGAATAACGTGGGCTCGGTACCGGCAAGCACGTTGGACATCACGGTGATTAACACCGTCATCGACCCTCTTGGCCCGGAGTCGGACACGGAAGAGGGCACCACCGACATGGACTGGTTCATGCAGGTAACGTGGATGGAATACGAAGATGGCGCTGGCGTAATCAACTGTTTGCTCCTCTTCGAGGATGTCAAGAGTAACGGGTGGAAAGACCTGGACGACTTGGAGAAGGATCCCATCATCGGGCCTACCGGCCCCGGTTGGCACCGGACGCTTCCAGCTGGGTCTAAAGTTCCACCCAACCGCCGACAACGACTATCAGGGTGATCAGTTGGTCAGCGACTTCGTATTCACTCTGAACCAGTGAACCAGTAGAGTAGCCAGTAAGTTATGCTGCAACGGCATCTTGATTGGGTGCCCCCCGATTTATCGGGGGGCACCCGTAGTGGGGTATTATTGAAGGAATCTTCATAATTTGTTATTCGAACAGCGACAAGGTAGAAGGGTAAATGCTGACAAGGATTTTTGAGGCTCTGGCAACCGTGCTTCTGGTGATGGCTATCCTGGTGTCGGTGGGTATCTTCGTTGGCCCGAAGGTCGGCTGGCAGGTCGATGCTGTATATGGCGGCAGCATGGAGCCGGCAATAAAGCTGGGAAGCCTGGCGGTGATAAGGCCGGTAGAGCCTAAAACCGTTAGCGAGGGAGATATTATCACCTTTGCACCCCCCACCGATACCAGCGTTAGAGTTACCCACAGGGTGACGCAGGTGATCGATGGGGAAAGCGGACTGGTATTTCGCACCAAGGGCGATGCCAATGAGGAACCCGATGCTTACACTGTGCCGGCGCAGAATGTCGTGGGCAGGGTGTGGGTGAGCGTCCCTTACGCGGGATATTTTACGGACTTTGTTAGGAGCACGCTCGGCCTTGGTCTCCTCATCGGCATACCGGCTGCTATCATCATCGGGATCGAGCTGAGGAACATTTTTATTGCCTCCAGGGATTTGCGGCGAAAACGTGAAAACGTTATGTTAGACAGGCTTCAAAATGAGTAAGGTTCGAATCATATTCATTCTGGGCGTAGCCCTTCTGCTGGTGGTGAACTCGATGCAGCTTTTGCTGACGGCGGCCTCGATGGATGTGGGAGACAGCCGGGCCTACTTCAGCGATACGGAGACGACCAGTGTCACCATTCAGGCAGGGGTCTGGTGGCATGAGGCCGATGACCTGGTCGTGGACAAAGATAAGGCCGAGCTGGTTGGGTCCCCTTATGGTGCTCATACCAGACTTCATGGCATGAAGATTGGAAACGGCGGTGAATATAACATCACCATAGACAAGGTCAAGGTTAGCTGGACTCCTAATGGGGCGGATATTCGGATAGTGAACATTTGGTTTTGGGGCGAGGTGGAATGGACTGGTGAGAAGCCCTCTGGGACGGAACTGGATATTGGAAATTGCACCATTGCACCAGAGGAAAAATACAAGATCGATTTCACCTTCGATGAGAACATGGAGGGGAAGGTTTTCATCATCGATTTCATCATGAGCGATGGCTCAATACTACCCGACCCCTTTGGACCGGTTGCTGTGGCGGAGGGAGAGCTTATGCCTACGCCCACACCAGAGCCTACGCCCACCCCAGAGCCAACACCGACGCCAGAGCCAACACCTACACCGGAGCCTACTCCTACTCCAGAGCCGACGCCGACGCCAGAGCCGACATCCACACCGGAACCAACACCGACGCCAGAGCCGACACCCACACCGGAACCAACACCTACGCCCACACCAGAGCCAACACCTACACCGGGTCCAACGCCTACGCCAGAGCCGACACCCACACCCGAGCCAACACCTACGCCAGAGCCAACACCCACACCGGAGCCTACACAGACACCAGAGCCAACACCCACACCAGAGCCAACGCCCACACCAGAGCCAACACCTACGCCTGGGCCAACGCCCACTCCAGAGCCAACGCCCACGCCAGAGCCAACACACACTCCAGAGCCAACGCCTACACCTGGGCCGACACCTACTCCAGAGCCAACGCCCACACCGGAGCCAACGCCTACACCGACTCCAGAACCGACACCGGAGCCAACGCCAAGTCCATAGCGTATACCCAACAGAGGATGGATTACCCACCCGCTAAAATGATGGCGATGTCTACCGCGCTCGATTGCCTTCTCACCAACAAGCTCTGTCTGTTTCACCACACATCGGCGATTACGGCCAAACACCCTGGTAGTCATCAGACGCATCGCTGCTGCAACCGCCACCATTGGCATCGGTATTTTTGCACACGGAGATCACCTCTCCCCTGGTTCCGATAGCCCAAGTGTAGTGCGCCTCAGTCTCACAGCCGGTGCAACTTGCATTTCCCGACCCAGCGCAGTTGTCGTCGTCCTCAGCGGTACCCTGCCAGCAACCGGTAGGCACCTTTGTTAGTAGTCCCTCTGGGCCGGTCAGCGCGCAGATGTCAATGATGTTGTAGGGGTCCCCATCTATATTAATTGTAGTGCCGGTTACGGGGAAACTCGCAGATGAAATCAGGTGGACGATGACTGCGTTCTGTATTTGAGACCTGACCTCGTCGTAAGCGATTTGACGGGCCCGGTCGGCTATACCACCAGCGGATAGGACTACTATACTGGCGAGGATGGATATTATTATCAGCACGATCAGGAGTTCTATCAGGGTGAAGCCACGCTTGCCGCCAGGGCGCATGAGCCCTAAATTCTTTATACGTTTCATATCCACGCGTCTCCTTTCAATACATAAACATGCTTTTAAAGATAGAGACTGCTGAAATAGTCTCAATCAACCCCCTCATCCCCCAATCTTGGGGGACTTTTTAAAGCTGCCCCGATACATCGGGGAGACCCCCGGCAGGAAGTATCCTACACCTCTTTTTCAGCGGTCTCATATAGTACAATGTAGTTATTTCCCCCGTCTACCTTTCGAATTAGCGGGTGGGTTTTCCGAAGCGTTCCCACTCGCTATAGACGCAGCCGCAGTACTTCTGGTGGTATAGATTCAGCTCCCTCGATAGGCGCTGGCTTTCCCTGAAGCCAGTTCGAAAATCCTCGTAGTGAAAATCGATGCCCTGCTCTTTCGCCGCCGTTTCACCGACCTCGCGCAGCAGCTCATGCTTCTGATAGAGGCTGATCAGCAGCGTGGTGGTGAAGCTGGTAAAACCCTTCTCGCGGGCAACTGCGGCGGTCCTTCTGAGGCGCATCTTAAAGCAGTCTCCGCAGCGCTCATCCTCGTGTCCCACCACCGCCCGGAAGTAGGCGATCATATCGTAGCCCTCTGTAGCGATGAGCGGTAGCTCCACTAACTGTGCCAGAGTGCGCATCGCCTCCAGGCGACTACGGTGCTCGGTGAAGGGGTGGATGTTGGGGTTGTACCAGAAAGCGGTTACCTGAAACCCCTCTTCCCTGAGCCGGTTCACCGTATAGGTGGCACAGGGGCCGCAGCAGCAATGAAGCAGGATTTGGTTCATTTCGTGTCTCGGAATTTAGATTTGCCCTGGACGGTAGTTGCCAAGGTTACTTAAAAAGTCTTGGAAAATTCATGT
Organism: Dehalococcoidia bacterium; assembly: GCA_035528575.1. NCBI lineage: Bacteria > Bacillati > Chloroflexota > Dehalococcoidia > Dehalococcoidia bacterium. The sequence continues at coordinate 53,626 of DATKYK010000034.1, forward strand.
TTGCTCGAACAGGCCTAGCTGTGGTGGCTGTTTGTAGGGCAGCCCCAGGTGCTCATATGCGTGGCGGGTCACCGCCCTTCCCCTGGGGGTTCGCTCCAGAAAGCCCAACTGCAACAGGTATGGCTCATAGACATCCATAATAGTATCGGCCTCCTCGCTTATGGAGGCGGCGATAGTGTCCAGCCCCACCGGCCCGCCATCGAATTTCTGGATAATGGTCAGCAGTACCTTGTGGTCCAGTTCATCCAACCCCAGTTTGTCCACCTCAAGCCGGGATAGTGCCTCGAGAGACACCTTCTGGGTGATCACCCCCTCCGCTATCACCTGGGCGTAGTCCCTGACCCTCCTGAGCAGGCGATTCGCCACCCTGGGTGTGCCTCGGGAGCGTCGTGCTATCTCACTGATGCCACCCTCCTCGGCCTCGATCCCCATTATGCGCGCCGAGCGCCTGATTATTGCTGCAATGGACTCCTCATCGTAGAAATCGAGTCGATAGACCACTCCAAACCTGTCCCTGAGCGGTGGACTGAGCATGGCGAAGCGAGTAGTGGCCCCGATCAGGGTGAATCTGGGCAGATTGAGTCGCAGGTTCCTTGCCCCCGGCCCCTTGCCCAGGATGAGGTCAAGCACGAAGTCCTCCATCGTGGGGTAGAGTTTCTCCTCCACCGCCCGGTTGAGGCGGTGGATCTCGTCAATGAATAAGACATCGTTCTCTTTGAGGCTGGTGATGATGGCGGCGATATCTCCGGTGCGCTCTACCGCGGGTCCTGAGGTGGTCCTGATGTTCACCCTCATCTCGGCGGCGATGATGTTGGCCAGCGTGGTTTTACCCAGGCCCGGGGGTCCGTATAGCAGGATATGATCCAGTGGTTCACCTCTGCCCTGGGCGGCGGCGATGGCGATCTTCAGGTTATCCTTTACCTTCTCCTGCCCTAGAAAATCGGTAATACGCTTGGGGCGTAGGGTGGTATCCAGGGAGACATCCTCCTCCTTGGGCTTCCCCGATACAACTCGCTCCGTGCCATCTTGTGAAGACATCGATTTATTATAATAATTTGGCTACCATTAATCAAACGATTCTTGTGCGGTGTCCAGGACATTCTAAGCACTTTTCAGGCTATGGAGTGGGAGAAGTATGAGAGCTAGACCCCGTATATTCCCCGATTGACACCTATCTAAAGATAGGATAAACTCAAGCTAGTTAATTCGTTCACAATCTATAAGTGGGAGGTGCTATGCCGAGCAAAAGCAAGCATGAATGGCAGGATACGGCGCTGGCAAAGGCGCTACAAAAGGCCCCTGAGCGACAGGAGCGATTCGAGTTTACATCGGGAACAGAGGTTAAGGCCCTGTACGCCCCTGAGGACCTCGATGGGCAGGACTACAGTGAGCGCATTGGCTACCCTGGCGAGTACCCCTTCACCCGTGGCATCCAGCCTACTATGTATCGGGGAAGGCTTTGGACAATGCGGCAGTACGCCGGGTTTGCCTCCGCCGAGGAGTCAAACGAGCGATATCGCTATCTGCTGGAGCAGGGGCAAACCGGTCTGAGCATTGCCTTTGATCTTCCCACCCAGATCGGCTATGATTCCGACCATCCGCTTGCCCGGGGAGAGATCGGGAAGGTCGGTGTTGCCATCGACACGCTGGGTGATATGGAGGTGCTGTTTCAGCAGATCCCCCTGGATAGGGTGAGCACATCGATGACGATAAATTCCACTGCCCCTGTCCTGCTGGCGATGTATATTGCCCTGGCGCAAAAGCGGGGGGTTGACCCGGCGAAGCTCAATGGCACCATTCAGAACGATATACTGAAGGAGTATGTCGCTCGCGGTACTTATATATTGCCGCCCCGCCCCTCTATGAGGTTGATCACCGATATATTCAAATACTGCGGGGAGTATGTGCCGCGCTGGAACACCATCAGCATTAGTGGATACCACATCAGGGAGGCGGGGGCTACAGCAGCTCAAGAGCTGGCCTTCACCCTGGCCAATGGCATCGCCTATGTTCAGGCTGCCATTGACGTAGGGCTCGACGTGGATGACTTCGCCGGTAGGCTTTCCTTCTTCTTTGCCAGCCACAACAACCTGTTTGAGGAGGTAGCCAAGTTTCGGGCGGCTCGCCGCTTGTGGGCCAGGATCATGAAGGAGCGCTTCGGCGCTAAGGATCCCCGCTCCTGGATGTTGCGTTTTCATACCCAGACCGGTGGCTGCACTCTCACCGCACAGCAGCCCGATAATAATGTAATCCGCACCACGATGCAGGCGCTGGCCGCTGTCCTGGGGGGGACACAGTCGCTGCATACCAACTCCCGCGACGAGGCCTATGCCACGCCCAGCGAGGAGGCGGTAACCATTGCCCTGAGAACTCAGCAGGTGCTGGCCTATGAGAGCGGGGTTGCCGATAGCGTGGATCCGCTGGCGGGCTCGTATTTTGTGGAGTCGCTGACCGATACGCTGGAGGCGGAGGCGATGGAGTATATCGAGAGGATAGATAGTATGGGCGGCGCGCTGGCGGCCATCGAGCAGGGATTCCCGCAACGGGAGATTCAGGAAAGCTCATATCGCTATCAGAAGGATATCGAGAGCGAGAAGCGGGTCGTGGTCGGGGTTAACAAGTTCGTCTCCTCCTATCCCAAGCCGAGCGGTCTGCTTCGTCTCGATCCCGAAGTGGCGAAGCGGCAGAAGGAACGCCTGGCCCGGGTGAAACAGGAACGGAACGGCGATGCAGTGGGCGCTGCCCTGAAGAAGCTCGAAGGGGCTGCCCGCGGAACTGAGAATACCATGCCTGCCTTTCTGGAGTGCGTGGCAGCCTATGCTACCATTGGCGAGATATGCGATGTGCTGCGGGGTGTCTTCGGGGAGCAGCGGGAAATCGCTGCATTCTAGGTGTTTTGCCGTATGAATAAAGCGTTGGAAGGAGAGGAAGTTGTCGGCGCTAATCTGCGGAGTATTTCACTTGATTGCTTTATGAAAAGGATAATGCAAGTAAAGCAAATCGAGTATCCTGGATACAGGTAACCTAAGCGCGAGAAAGGCGAAAAAGAGGAGGCAAAAGGTGCTTAAGAAGGTTGATCATATAGCGATTGCGGTAAAGAGTCTCTATGAGGCGCTGGGGGTCTTTGACAGCGTCCTGGGGCTAAAGGTGGAGCATATCGAGGATATCCCCGACCAGGGGGTTAAGGCGGCAACTGTCCATGTGGGCGACACCAGTATCGAGTTTCTGGAGCCCACTGACCCCCAGGGGGGGGTGGCTAAATTCATTGAGAGGAAGGGGGAGGGCATTCATCATATCTGTATCGAGGTGGACAACATCGATGAGGAGCTCAAGTCACTGGCGGCAAAGGGCGTGGAGCTTATCGATAGGCATGCAAGAGATGGACTAGCTGGTAAGATCGGCTTCCTGCATCCCCGTTCAACCAAAGGGGTGCTCATCGAGCTGGTTGAGAAGGTCTGAGATAGGAAGGATTATCATGGCAGAAACCATCAGAGTGTTGATTAGCAAGCCGGGCCTGGATGGACACGACCGGGGAGCCAAGTACGTGGTGCGTATCCTGCGCGATGCAGGAATGGAGGTTATCTATAGTGGGCTTCGCCAGACACCGGAGATGATCGCTGAAACCGCCCTGCAGGAGGACGTGGATGTTGTGGGCCTCAGCATTCTTTCCGGTGCGCACCGGGACCTCCTCCCCGCCATTATGGAGCAGATCAAAGAGAGGGGGCTGGATGTCACCGTGGTTGCGGGTGGAATAATCCCGGAGGATGATATCCCCTTGCTTGAGCAGATAGGAGTTAGTGCCGTCTTCGGCCCCGGCACGCCATCGCAGGAGATTGTAGACTATATCAGGGGCGCTGTAGTGTCAGAGAAGGCGTGATAGGTAGGTTAGATAGCGAAGCGGCAGGTGAAACTAAACTTCCCCCGGAGCTGGTTGCCGAGCGGGTAATCTATATATAGTCTCACCATTAGTGAATTGATCATAGTTAAGCATCTCCATTGCTAGCGTCAATACCAGACTTTTTGCCCCGCCACTTCATTCCCTTCTCTCTTTGGGATAGCCTCACCGCTTCATCGGTAGGCCGGTAGCTGGCGAGGAATGAATCCTTAAATGAGGGGAAGCTCCCGTTAGTTATGCTCCTCCGCATCTCTTCCATAAGCCTCATTATAAAGCGCAGGTTGTGGATGGTGGCGAGCCGGTAGGCCAGAAGCTCCTCGCAGCGGAAAAGGTGATGAATGTAGGCTGTGGAGAAGTTTTGGCAGGTATAGCAGTCGCACCCCTCATCCAGAGGGATGTCACGATCCCTGAAGTGAGCGTTCCTTATGATTTTCCTGCCGTTACGGGTGAAGAACCCTCCGTTTCTGGCGATGCGGGTGGGCAGGGCGCTATCGAAGATGTCGATCCCCATCGAGACGCCAGCGACGAGGTCCTCAGGTGAGCCTACACCCATTAGATAGCGAGGCTTGTCCTCGGGGAGCAGTGATACTGTCTCCTCCACGATAGAGTAGGTTACCTGCTTGGGCTCGCCAATGCTCAGCCCCCCGATGGCATAGCCATCAAAGCCTGAGGCGGTAAGGAAGTTCGCTGAATGGCGGCGAAGCTCCATGAAGGCGCCTCCCTGAACTATCCCGTAGAGGGCTTGGTCTACCCTTTGCCTGCTCCTCTGGCACCTCTCTGCCCAGAGATGGGTTCTTTCTACCGCCTCCTGTACCGCGTTGTGGTCGTCGGTATAAGGGGGGCACTCATCGAAGGCCATGATAATATCGGCACCCAGCGCCTCCTGGAACTGTATGGAGAGCTCCGGGGTGATGAAGTGCTCGCTGCCATCGATATGGGAGCGGAAGAGCACCCCATCGTCGCTTACCCGGCGCAGGTGGGCCAGGCTGAGGACCTGGTAGCCTCCGCTATCGGTAAGCAGGGGGCCGGACCAGCTCATGAAGCGATGCAGACCCCCCAGCTTCTCGATGACCGCGATGCCGGGCCTGAGGTAGAGATGGTAGGTGTTCCCCAGAACTATATTTGTACCCAGGGCGGAGAACTCCTGGGGGGTAAGGGATTTAACCGTTGCCTGGCTGCCCACCGGAATGAAAGCAGGGGTCGGCACCAAGCCGTGGTGGGTGGTGAGCATGCCGGCGCGCGCCCCGGTACGGGGGCAGGATTTTATTAACTCAAAGCTCAACTCTCAGCCCTTTTCCTGCAGGAGGTGATCGGCAATGATTACCCGCTGTATCTCGGAGACCCCTTCATAGATCTCGGTAAGCTTGGCATCCCGATACAGCCGTTCGATCTCCATATCCTTCATGTATCCGTAAGCCCCATGGACCTGCATCGCCATACCGGTAACCTCGACCGCTGCCTGAGAGGCGAAAAGCTTCGCTGTTGCCGATTCCTTCGCTATTTTACCTCCCCCGTCGCGGAGAGAGGCTGCCCTATAGGTCAGCCACCGTGACGCCTCCACTCGCGATGTCATCTCGGCGAGCAGCCACTTTATCGAGAGCAGCTCCGCTATGGGATTGCCATGGGCCTTCCTATCCTGCGCATAGTTTAAGGCGAGCTCCAGGGCGCCCTGTCCCACCCCCACCGCCTCGGCGGCCACCGCCAGTTTCCCCACACTTATCGCCTCCAGCATGATCCCATAACCTGCGGCCGGCTCGTCGAGCAGGTTCCCCCTGGGCACCCGAACATCGTCGAGGTAAATCACCGCAGGGGAGAGCCCCCTCACCCCCAGGGTCTCGCAGGGTTGTCGCATGTTGTATCCCGGGGAGGAAGTATCTACGATGAAGGCGCTCAACCGCCCCTTTTCATCCTTTTCGTTCCTGGCAAAGACCACCGCCACCTGAGACGCTGGGGCAAGAGCGACAAACTGCTTCTGACCGCTGATGATGAAGTCATCGCCATCGGGTCGGGCCCGGGTCTCGATGGCCCTGGGGTCGGAGCCGGTTGCCGCTTCGGTGAAGGCGAAGGAGGAGAGCCTCTCTCCTTTAGTAAGGGGAACGAGGAATCTCTGCTTTTGCTCTTCGCTGCCGTAGCGGAAGATGCTCTCCTCAGCCAGGCTGTTTACCCCGATAATGGCTCCGGCAACCATGGCAATGCGGCAGAGTTGCTCGATAACCAGTACGTAGCCGATGTACCCCGCGCCCGCGCCCCCGTATCCGGGAGGATAGGGCAGCCCGAAGTATCCCATGCTGCCCATCTCCCCGGCCAGCTCGAAGGGGAACTCGCACTTGCGATCGATCTCCATCGCCACCGGCCTCACCGACTTATGGGCAAAGTCCCTGGCAGTGCCCTGGATCATTTTTTCTTGCTCGCCCAGATTAAAGTCCATTTTTTCGTCCTAAATGAAGGTTTTTCGTATTGACTAAGTCTGGAATAGGTTGAAGCCCTTTTCTAGTTATCATTAAGGTCTCCTCATAGTAGCCAGAGGTCTAAGACCATGGTGAGGAAGAGGATGCCCAAAAAGGGGAAGGCGGTTAGCTTATAGACTCGCCAGGCATCGTGTGAAATGCCGGTGAGCACCAGGCGGGCGGTGGTAAAAACCGTCAGTGTCCCCAGGATGCTCGCCGCCACCAGATAGGGCATGCCTAAACCACTATCGCTAAAGTAGTAGAGGGAGATGGAGCTCCCCAGGAGGAGCACGGCGAGTAGCAGGAGCACCTTTATGGCATCCTTGACCTCCCATGAGATGGGGAAGTAGGTGATCCCGGCCTGGCGATAGTCCTCCCGATTGGCAATCATCACGCTCCATACGTGAAGGGGGGTCCAGAGCGTGATCAGGATGCAGAGAAGCAGGATGGTCAAATCCAGCTGGTGGCTGATTGCCACGTACCCGATTAGAACCGGGGAGCACCCGGCTACTGCACCCTGGGGAAAGGCGCAGGTTATCCGCTTTCGCCATGTTGACGCGGCGGTAATGCCTAATAAACCGAAGAGAAAGCAGAGGGGGTGGAGAAACCAGGCTATAATCAGGGCGCCTACCGACAGACCTATCGCCAGTGGCAGCATCTTCCAGGCGGGGAATATCCTCTTTGAGGGGAGGGGGCGGTGACTGACCCGCTGCATCCTGGCATCTACCTCGCGGTCGAGGTAGTTGGTGATGCCGTTGGCACCGCTGCTCCCCAGGAGGATAGCCAGCGTGGCGAGGAGGAGTATATCTATTGGTGGTTGCCCCCCGCTAGCGATAACCGCGGCGCAAAAGCCGATGAAGGTGAGCAGGACGGTTTCGCGGGGCTTTAACACCTCGATATAGTTAAGCATGGTTTTGAATGTCACCCTTGATTGAATGCTCTGGATAAACACTTAGGTAAGCTCCTTTCACCAAAGTAGCTTCTTCGGCCATGCCACCCGTGTCGCGGTGGCAGCCTCTTTATGCTTTTCTATGCCAGCATTACTTGATTAACCCGGCCCTCTCTTTCTGGCATCGGCCACTGCTTTGTTGTATGCCCTAATAATATCATGTCTGCGCAGTACACCCAGTATCTGGGAGGGGTCGGCTCTGGACACTACAGGTATCCGCCCCACATCCATAGTCCCTAACCTCAACATGATATCACGCACGCTCTGGTCAGGGTAGGCGGTAACCGGATTGCTGGTGGCAATATCGCCCACCTTTTGGTGGGGAACATTCCTTTTCAGGCCCTCCTCCACATCGCTCAGGGTAACACAGCCATAGAGGCTTCCATCCTTGCCCACAACAGGGAAGCCGTGATGCCCTGTTCTTTCCAGCATGCGCACCAGCTTGGTAACCGGCATCTCTGTTGAGACAGTGGGGAAATCATGAGTCATTATTTCCCCTACGGTGATAGACTGCAGCGGGTCCATCTCCCCCTCAATAATCCTACCGCCCCTCCTCAGTACCTTTAACGTGTAGATGGATTCACGGCTCATGCGCCGTGCGATATAGGTGCTGATTACTACTGCCAGCATCAAGGGCAGGATAATCGTATAGTCGCGGGTCATCTCGAAAATGATGAGGATGGCTGTTATGGGGGCATGGGCAGTGGCGGCAAACACCGCTCCCATGCCCACAAGCCCGAAGGCCCCGGGTTCGGTAGCTATTGAGGGAAACAATGCGTTAGCTCCCCTGCCAAAGACCTCCCCGAGCATGGCCCCGATGAATAGCGATGGGGCAAATACGCCACCACTGCCGCCGCTCCCGAGAGTGAAGGAGGTAGCCACTATCTTGAGAACGCACAGCGCTACGAGCAAGCCAATGGCAAACTCGCCCAGGATGGCACTCTCCATCCCGTCATAGCCGACACCGAAGAGCTGGGGGTAGTAAAGCCCGATCAGGCCCACGGCGAGACCACCGACAGCGGGTTTTATATACTCGGGGAAGCGCCATGCCTCGAAAATATCTTCGCACTTGTAAAGGGTCTTAACGAAGCCCAGGGCGACGACGGCAGCGGCAATACCCAGCAGGATATAAAGGGGTAGTTCCCAGCCGCTGCTCCAGATGTATGGCGGTATCCGGGTGAAGGTGGGACTCTGACCCAGGAAGACAGTGGCGATCGCAGCGGCGATGATGGCACTGAGTCCGACGAATAGGAAGTTGCGGACGGTGAAGCGGCGCAGGATCAGCTCCAGCCCGAAGAATATCCCGGCGATGGGGGCATTGAAGGTAGCGGCGATTCCACCTGCAGCCCCACAGGCAACCAGCAACCTGACCCAGTCCTCAGGCAGGCGGAACCATTGACCCACGGCTGAGCCTATGGAGGAGCCGATCTGGACAATGGGACCCTCGCGCCCGGCGGAACCACCGCTCCCGATGCAGATGGCAGAGGCCAGTGACTTGACTGCGGCTACCCGCGGCCTGATGCGCCCCTTTTGCGTGGCAACTGCCAGCATCACCTCGGGGACGCCATGCCCTTTAGCCTCGCGGGCGAGGAAACGGATCAGGAGCCCGACTACCAGCCCCCCTAATGCGGGGAGTATGATCACATAGTATTTACCCAGGAAGCCGAATGCGGTCTCACCGCCATCGAAGAAGAGCGTATGAAATTCTAAGATCAACCATCTGAAGAGCACCGCCCCCAGTCCCGAGGCAAACCCTACCAGGATGATCAGGGTGACCCCTCGGGTCGTCTCCGAGGTGCGCCAGAAATCGGGGATCTGTCGCAGCCTCGCTCCCAGTTGAAAAATCAATCTGTCAGTAACTCCTCGAGCACACTAGCCACATCCTCCGCTGAAACATCATTGCGGAAGGTGGTGCGGCCGATGCCCTCGAGCAGCACCCACTTTATCTCCCGCCCCCTCACCTTCTTGTCCAGTGCCATAGCCTGTAGCACCCTGTTCTGGTTCACACCCGAGCAGGAGGTAGGCAGTCCAAACCTCTCGATGAGCTGCTTCTGTCGCGTTACGATTTCCGCCGGGATAAGCCCCAGTCGCTCGCTGAGCATGGCAGCGCCGGTCATGCCGATGGCGACCGCCTCGCCGTGGAGGAAGCGCTCATATTCGGTGGCTGCCTCAAGCCCGTGGGCGATGGTGTGCCCGTAGTTCAGTACCATGCGCCGCCCCTGCTCCTTCTCGTCCTGGCTTACCACTGTGGCTTTAAGCATAGCGCTTCGCCTTATTGCCTCTGTGGTCGGTGCAGCCTCAAGAGCCTTAAGTTCGGTAGCATGAACTTCCAGGAATTGGACAAACTCGGCATCCAGGATTAAGCCGTGTTTTATCACCTCGGCCCATCCCGAGACGAGCTCCCGCTCTGAAAGTGTGGTCAGGGTGCTCACATCGGCGGTGACCAGTCGGGGCTGATAGAAGGCGCCGATGAGGTTTTTTGCCCTGGGGTGATTTACCGCTACCTTCCCACCAATGGCGGCATCGGCCATGGCGATGAGTGAGGTGGGTACCTGAACCAGGGGCAGGCCGCGGAGGAAGGTAGCGGCAGCGAAGCCGGCGAGGTCGCCCACCATGCCCCCTCCCAGGGCGACGATGGCATGGACCCGCTCGGTACGGCGCTCCACCAGCCAGTCGTAGAGCTTCACTGCAGTATCGATGGTCTTCGTCGTTTCTCCAGTGGGCACGAGGAATGACTCCACGTCGAAGCCAGCCTGCTCCAGGGCTGTGCAGGCTCGGTGGCCATAGTGGTGAAATACGTTCTCGTCACTGATGATGCTGGCTCGATCGCTGAGACCTAGCTGGAGCATCCTCCTGCCAATATCATCAAGTAAACCCCAGCCCACGAAGACCGGGTAGCTCCCGGTGGGCGTGGTGACCACGAAGGGGGCATTGCCATTGGGGGCGCTTGCCTGCCCCATGCCGCGAACCACCTCATCGACGACCTCGTTAAGGGAGAGGATATCGGTATAAACCGACCAGTCGGCCGTGGCATAGTAGGGCTGGCGAGACGCCTTCAGTTGTGTAATGCGCTCCAGTGGGTCGGCAGCGGCGAGCAGCGGGCGCACCACGGTGCCATTGTCCTGCTGTGAGGAGAGGAGGCGATTATAGATGGTCTGAGGCCTTGCCTCAAGGCAGATTACCGCCCCGCTCCGGGCGAAAAGCTCCCTGTTGCGCTGGTCAACAACCGCCCCGCCGCCGGTGGCGATAACTGCCCCTTTTCCGGCACACGCCTTCTCCAGGACCTGCCGCTCCAGTTTTCGGAAGTGCTCCTCGCCGTCCCGGGCGAATATATCGGGGATGGGTTTTCGGGCCAGGGCGACGACCTCCTGGTCGCTGTCAATGAAATTCCACCCCAGTCGCCGTGCTACCTCTTTCCCTACCACTGATTTACCGGTGAAGGAGAAGCCGGTTATAATGACGTTTTTACCTTTTTCTACCATCTAGCTCGCTTTCACATCACCTGGTCAATACATCCAGATGGCTTCGATAATTACGCGGTGATTAATATTTGGAACTTTACGCGCTATTCAATGCATCAAGATAGCTCTTATGGTTACGCAGTGCCTCCGTGATATGGTCACCGCCAAACTTCTCCAGCATGGCATTGGCGAGTATGATGGCGAGCATTGCCTCGCCGATAACCCCGGCGGCAGGGACCACACAGATATCGCTGCGCTCATAGTGTGCCTCGACCGTCTCGCCCGTCTTGAGGTCCACCGAGGGAAGCGGTTTTCCCAGTGTGGGGATGGGTTTAACCACCGCGCTTACCGTGATAGGCTCGCCATTCGTCATCCCGCCCTCGATGCCGCCTGCTCGATTGGTAGCGTGGCGCCATCTTCCACCCGCTCTCTCAATTATGTCATGGGACTTAGAGCCTGGGAGGTTTGCCAGAGAAAAGCCAGCCCCTACCTCCACCCCCTTCACTGCGTTGATGCTCATTATAGCCTGGGCGATCTTTCCGTCGAGGCGGCGGTCCCACTGGACATGGCTCCCCAGCCCGATGGGGACACCGATGGCGACCACCTCGAAGATCCCTCCCACCGTGTCGCCAGCCTCCTTTGCCCTATCGATAGCCGCCATCATTTCCTTCTCCGCTTTTGCCTCGGAGCAGCGGACAGGCGATCTCTCCAACTTATCCCAATCTATTTTTTCGATCTTCGTGCCCTTGACCGACATGCCTGCAATGTCGATTGTGTGGCTGTGTATTTCAATACCGAACTCCTGGAGAAGCCTTCTTGCCACCGCACCGACGGCGACCCGCGCCGCAGTCTCCCTGGCGCTGGCACGCTCCAGGATGGGGCGTATGTCATCCAGGCCGTATTTAATCGCCCCTGCCAGGTCGGCGTGACCCGGCCTCAGGCGGGTTATCTTTTCGACCTCTTTCTTTGAAGGTGAAACTGACATAACATCCTGCCAGTTATCCCAGTCGCGGTTCCAGATGAGCAGCGAGATGGGGCTGCCGATGGTTAGCCCGTGGCGCACCCCGGAGAGGATTTCCGCCATGTCCCGCTCGATCTCCATGCGGGAGGAGCGCCCGTACCCGCCCTGGCGCCGCTTAAGGTCGCGGGCGATGTACTCCTCATCCAGGGCAAGGCCCGCCGGCACCCCCTCTACGATAGCGGTCAGTGCCCTACCGTGCGATTCCCCTGCGGTCAGATATCGAAACATTTTTTCATCCTTTTTAGGTTATTCTTTAAATATAAATACTGTAAGTCGTGCGTTCACGAGCAAGGCCCCGCGCTGCCTAAACGGTGACTACCAAACCTTCGATTGGCACGATAACATGGGCAGTCCTGCGGGGTGGGCAACCAATCGATATCATCGATGTCCACAGCCCCAGCCCACCTCTTATCTATTGGATTGCTTGGGGTGTATGGCCCACTCTTAATAGTACCTATGGCCAAATTTTTGCCCTTACAACAGAACTGAACCTGGTTTTCAATTTGCAGTTGCATTTTAACTTCGAACCACCATTTTGCTCTAGGATGCCCGCTTGTTGTTTTGTCTTCTAGAGAATAAAGGTCACATCTATGCAAATCTAGATTATTACGCAATCGCTCCTCGTCCGAAACATGCCAGCAAGCTACGGGTTTCATGTCAACTCTCCCTTCGCTGCCTCGAACATTATGTCAAACGGCGCTTCCTTGCCGGTCCACAGCAGTAGGGTGGGTGTAGCGTAGCGAAACCCACCACTATCTTATTCCAAATCCATCACCGTGAGTTCTTCTCTTACCATGTGTCCCCAGCTTTGGGGATAAAACCCTCTTTCAACAAATTTCCTGAAGCTGCTGTACTTCCATTCTACGGGCAAATTTACGAATCCATGCTTAACAGGATTGTAGTGAATGTAATCACAATGTCGGTTGAAGTCCTCCTGATCTCGAATCCTGTGTTCCCAAAACCTCCTCTGCCAGACACCTCTTTCCTGCTTCTTACGCATTGACTCTGAGATACCTTCTGCTTTGTCTCCAGAATAATTCCGGGTGAAGGCTGCTTTGACTTGCTTCCACCTTGTTGAGAAGTCGAAATCGGTATCGGGCAGTGTCCAGATACAATGAAGATGGTCTGGTAAAATCACTATGGCCTCCATCTTATAGGGATATTCAGCCAGCACTACTTGGAAACATCTCTTCAACAGATCAATGGCAGCTTCCTCCCCAAAGATGGGATACCTTCTGTAGGTGACAACAGTGAAGAAGAATGTTCCTCCTCTTAGCCAAGCTCTACGGTAGTCAGGCAAGTCTTTTCCTTTTTACCCGCATTTTGGGGTGGTGGGTTTCGTTGCACTCCACCCACCCTACTTTTACTCCTAGCACTTGCCCTTTCACGTGATGATTTAAACAGACCATTGCTACAGCGCCTTTTTCGCTGCCCTATACATTATGTCAACTGGCGCTTCCTTGCCGGTCCACAGCTCGAGGGAGAGCGCACCCTGATATACCAGCATGGAAAGCCCGCTCAGGGTGCGCGCCCCGGCCTTTTTCGCATCCGCAAGCAGTCTGGTTTCAAGTGGGTTATATACCACATCATATACCAGCGTCTCCCTGGGGATGAGCCCTGCATCCAACGGCGATTTGCCCTCAGTATCGCTGTGCTTCATCCCCACCGGGGAGCAGTTGACCACCAGGTCGCAGCCCGATAGTGCTTCCTTAAACTGCGGCTCATCTGGAAGGAGCACCCTTATTTCGGGGATGGGGTGCATCTTGAAGTCCAGCGAGGCAATTCCTCCCACATCCTTGGCATCGAGACAGCTCCTGGGCGGTGGTCCCTGGGTACGGGCCAGGCTCCGCTCCAGGTCTGATGCCAACCTGTGTGCCCGCTCGGCAATAATGTCTGTAATTATAAGCGACTTCACCCCTGCCCTTGCCAGGGCGAAACCTGCCGCTCGTGCTACCCCTCCCGCGCCCAAAAGCACCGCGCCCTTTCCCTCAGGGTCAAAGCCCCCCTCTTTTCGTAAAGCCTGCAGAAAGCCGCTGGCATCGGTGTTATAGCCCATGAGCCTGCCATCCCGATTCACTATTGTATTCACCGCCCTCACCTCCAGGGCGAGGTCATCGAGCTCGTCCATTAAGGGCATAACCGTTTCCTTATGGGGTACTGTGACATTGGCTCCCAAAGTATCGGATCGGCGCAGTCGCTCTACCACAGTTCCCAGCTCCGATGGCTCCGTCTCCCATAGCTCGTAACGAATATCGAGCCTGTAGTGGTCGAAGGCAGACCGGTGCATTGCCGGGGATACGGAATGCCCAACAGGGTAGCCGATGAGGCCCACATACTTCGTCATTTGCTTGTCCCATCAAGGTAAGCCTGTAAAATAATTGCCGCTGCCATCGCATCGCGCTTCCCTTTCCTCTTCTCCCGCTTCATTCCTGCATCCAGCAGCATGCGCTCTGCAGCGACGGTGGATAAGCGCTCATCCCAGGTATCCACCGGAATATCCACATGCTGAGCAAGCGCTCCTGAGAAGGCGAGAACCTCTTCCGCCTGCCGGCCGATACTGCCGTTCATTGAGCGGGGAAGCCCGACCACAATACGCTCCGCCCCGTGCTCCCTGGCCAGGGCGAGGAGCTTTTCCATGTCTGACTCTTCCCCTCCCCTATCGAGCACAGTGAGGGGGATAGCGAGGAGCCCATCGGCGAAGGCTACCCCGATTCGCTTCTCGCCGACATCAAGTCCCAGTATCGCCATATTTTGCCACCAAATCCCTCACTAGGCTCAGGGCGTCATCGAGCTTGTCGATATCCTTGCCCCCGGCCTGCCCCATCTCCACCCTGCCGCCCCCGCGCCCACCGGTGACCTGGGCGACCTGCTTCACAATCTCGCCGGCGTGCAGCCCTCTTTGAGCCAGGTCAGGGGTGAGCATCGCCACGAAGTTGGCCTGGTGGTTATAGACTGCTCCCAGGACAACCAATACACTGTTCAGGCGCTCTTTTATCAGGTCACCAGTTTGGCGTAATGCTTCTATATTTGAGGCGGGCACCCGTGCACTGAGCACCGGGATTCCATTTATTGAGACGACCTCTCCGAGAAGCGAGCTGACAGTTATCTTTAGGAGCTCTCGCTCCAGGGCATGGGCTCTTTTTCGCTCCGTATCAATTTCGCTGTGGAGGGCGGAGATACGGCTTATGACCTCGGAAGGCGTTGCCCTGAGCTCATCGACTATCTCGTCGATAATGGCAAGCTGCCCATCGATATACCCCTCCGCACTGCTTCCCGTGACCGCCTCGATTCGACGAATCCCGGCTCCAATGCTGCTCTGGTCAAGGATATGGAAGAAGCCGATCTCTCCCGTTGCCCTGACATGGGTGCCCCCGCATAGCTCAGTGCTGATCGGTGGCTTCCCAATTTCCAGCACCCGTACCTCCTCGCCATACTGCTC
This sequence comes from Dehalococcoidia bacterium, assembly GCA_035528575.1. NCBI lineage: Bacteria > Bacillati > Chloroflexota > Dehalococcoidia > Dehalococcoidia bacterium. The sequence goes on from DATKYK010000034.1 coordinate 68,838, forward strand.
CTCAAAGAAAGCAAGTGCCCCCCTATCCAAAGCCTGCTGGTAGGGCATCATGGTGTGCTTAACCTTCAGGTTCTGGCGTATCCTCTCATTCACCATGCGCTGTACCTGTGATAGCTCCTCTCTGGTAAGCGCGCTTGGATGGGTAAAGTCAAAACGCAGGTGGTCCGGTGCCACCAGGGAGCCTGACTGTCGCACGTGCTCCCCAAGCACTTCACGCAGCGCCGTCTGGAGGAGGTGTGTCGCTGTGTGATTACGCTCGATATCGTGGCGGCGTTTTTCGTCTACCTGTGCTTTAACATTATCATGAACCGATATTTGCCCTTCGATTACCTTGCCTTGGTGAATTATGAACTCGCTGCCCTTCACTGTTTGCCTGACGGTATTAGTAACTTCAATTCTTCCTTTTTTACCACGGATTTCTCCGGTGTCGCCGACCTGTCCTCCCATCTCACCGTAGAATGGCGTCTCACGTAGAATGACTCCAACGTCCTGTCCTTGAGATATAGAATCTACCCTCTTCTTTGGCCATTCATTATCAGGAAGCAGGACCAGGACAGTAGACTCTTGTTTAAGCGTTGTATCGCCAACAAAATGCGTGCTTGCCGGAATATGGACAGGGGACGTGTCACCCTTTGGATAAACGCTTCTATTGCCTACAGTATTTCTATGCGCCGCTCGAGCTCTCTCCCTCTGGCGATCCATTTCCTTTTCAAAGCCCTCCAGGTCTACCGAGAGGCCATGCTCGGCGGCTATCTCAGCGGTAAGCTCTTTGGGAAAGCCGTAGGTATCATATAGTTGAAAGACATCCTCACCGGATATCCGAACCTTCCCGCTGCTCCTGGCCTCCTCAATGATTCCATCGAGCAGATTGAGGCCTACATTCAGGGTCTGGTCGAACCTCGCTTCCTCGGCGGCGATGGTGCTGAGGATGGATTTTCGTTCTCGCTTTAGCTCGGGGTAGACATCGCTCATATTACCAATAACGGCCTCCGCCAGCGTGCCCAGGAATTGCTCCTCCAGCCCCAGCTTCCTGCCGAAGAGGGTAGCCCGCCGTAGAACCCGCCGCAGCACATAGCCCCTTCCTTCATTGGAGGGTAGCACGCCATCGCTGATGAGGAAGGTGATAGCACGCGCGTGCTCTGCAACCACCCTCATCGCCCTGTCGATAGCTTCATCATCACCGTAGCGTTTGCCGGTAAGTTCAACTATGCGCTCTATCAGGGGGAGGAACAGGTCGGTATGGTAAACCGAAGCCACCCCTTGCACCGCTGCTGCTGTTCGCTCCAGACCCATTCCTGTATCGATGTTTGGCTTGGGGAGTGGGATGCGGCTGCCGTCCCCTTGCTGGTCATACTGGGTGAATACCAGGTTCCATATCTCGATAAAGCGGCCGCATTCGCAGTTGGGGCCACACTCGGGCCTGCCACAGCCAGTTCCTTCACCTAGGTCATAGTGAAGCTCACTGCACGGCCCGCAGGGACCGGTCTCGCCGGCGGGCCCCCAGAAGTTGTCCTCCTCCCCAAAGCGAAGGATCCTCTCTTTGGGGAAGCCCACTTCCTGCCAGTAGCCGAAAGCCTCATCGTCATCGAGGAATATGGTGACCCAGAGACGCTCTTGGGGTAGACTCAATCCCTGGGTTACAAACTCCCAGGCCCACTCGATGGCCTCTCTCTTAAAGTAGTCGCCCACGCTGAAGTTACCCAGCATCTCGAAAAAGGTGAGGTGCTTGGCGTTGCCCACGGAGTCGATATCCGTGGCGCGGAAGCACTTCTGGCAGGATGTCATGCGGGAATGAGGAGGGGTTGCTTCACCGGTGAAGTAGCGCTTGAATTGCACCATCCCCGCAGTAGTCAGCAACAGGGTGGGGTCCGACTTTGGTACAAGTGAGGAGCCAGGAATCCTGTCGTGTCCCTTCTCCTCGAAAAAACGGAGAAAAGCCTCGCGAATGTCGTTGCTATTCAAAATTAACGCCTTTCCTGTCGATTTTAGTTTATACGTGGGTGGTATGTCAATGAACGTCTGGGATGCATAAATTTATATAGCTCGGATAATTAGGTAAAGCCTGATAGTTGATAGCTGATGGCAATTGGTAATTGGGGTATGTTTGATATTTGATTTATGATGTTTTATCGTGTGATTGAGGCGCTGCTAGATATGGAAGTACTTCTCACTATGGACAACATCTCAATCTGAATTCCTCCACAAGAGAAGCGCTGTCTTCAATAATAAAATTGACAAGGGCATACCTCCATAGTAACATAGGTCAAAGCCAGACACATCCTTACTGTCGTTGCCACGCCCCGGGGTGGTCCGAAATTTCGGCATTGGGGGGCTCGCCATGATAGGAAACGGCCTGAGGCGCGCAATAAAATCGTCATTGCGAGGCACGAAGTGCCGCGGCAATCCTCGGGGTATGTATGGAGATACGAAACGTGGAGACAGCCCAATTTCGAGGGTCAATGAGAAGGTGGGATATAATCGATTCCAAGTCAATGTGGTAGTATCGAGCCTAAATAAACGGGCGGAAACGCGATTTGGCATAGTAGAGGACATGGTTCGAGAAGATGCTGGCTAAGGTGCTGAGCTGTGCGGTGGTGGGGCTTGAGGGAGCTATCGTGGAGGTGGAAGTGGATATCTCCCCGGGGCTCCCCGCTTTTAATATCGTGGGGCTTCCCGACACGGCGGTGCAGGAGGCCAGGGAACGGGTGCGCGCTGCCATTAGGAACAGCGGCCTCACCTTCCCCATGAAGCGAATCACAGTGAACCTGGCACCGGCTGACCTGAGGAAAGAGAGGCCTTCCTATGACCTGCCCATCGCTGTGGGAATTCTCCTGAGCTCGGAGCAGGTCTCCACAGATATATCGGAGACGTTCTTGCTGGGGGAACTCTCTCTGGATGGCAGCCTGCGCCACACCCATGGCATTCTCCCTATGGTGGCGCTGGCCCAGGAGAAGGGGCTGCCGACCGTATTTATCCCCGCCATCGATGCCAGGGAAGCCTCCCTGGTCCAGGGAGTTAAGGTCATACCGGTTAGCTCATTAGCCGAACTGGTAACACACCTTCAAGGCGAGTCTCACATCCCCGATTATCACCCGGACGGTGATAAGGAGAGTGTCGCCCTTGAGGGTTGGGCGGCGATGGACCTGACCCATATAAAGGGGCAGGAGCATGTAAAGCGAGCGCTGGAGGTGGCTGCTGCCGGGGGGCATAACCTGCTTATGAGTGGTCCCCCGGGAAGCGGCAAGACCCTGATTGCCCGCTCCCTCCCCACTATACTTCCCCAGATGAGCATGGTAGAGGCGCTGGAGGTTACCAAGATCTACAGCGTGAGCGGCCTTCTACCCTCAGACACCCCGCTAATCAGGCAAAGACCGTTCCGCGCCCCCCATTACACCATCTCCAACGCCGGGCTGGTCGGCGGCGGGCGCTGGCCCAGGCCGGGAGAGATCAGCCTCAGCCATCGCGGCGTCCTTTTTCTGGATGAGTTCCCTGAATTCGGGCACAACGTGCTCGAGGTGCTGCGCCAGCCCATCGAGGACAAGGTGGTTACCATCAGCCGTTCCCAGGGAAGCATCACCTTCCCGGCAAACTTCATGATGGTGGCAGCGATGAACCCATGCCCCTGCGGCTACTATGGCGACCCGGTTAAAGAATGCACCTGCTCCATGAGCACCATATCCCGCTATCAGAAGCGTATAAGCGGCCCGCTCCTTGATCGAATCGATATCTTTGTCCAGGTTCCCCGCATCGAGTATGAGAAGCTGGTAGACGATCGACCGGCGGAGGGTTCGGAAAGGGTGCGCTCCAGAGTCGAGGGGGCACGCGCCATCCAGCGAGGGCGATTTCAGGGCTCCAGGCTCACCTGCAATGCGGATATGACCCCGGTGGAGGTGAGGAAGTTCTGCCAGGTGGGGCCGGAGGTACAGAGCCTGCTCAAGTCAGCAATGAATCAACTGTCCCTTTCCGCCCGCGCCTTCCACCGCATCCTCAAGCTCGCCCGCACCATTGCCGACCTCGCCGATTCCCCCGCCATTAGTGCCAGCCACATCGCCGAGGCGATTCAGTACCGGCCGAGGAGCCTGATACAATAAGTAAATCTCCACTAACGGAGGCAATGACATGGAATGGAGCACTGTTACTGACTGGCTTGTTTCCCACGGCACTCGGATTCTCATTATCCTCCTCATCTGCGCTGTATTGTATTATGTGTTGCGAAAGGTGATTCCATCAGCGCTTAATATTACTGTAAGAAGAAGGGGAAAGGGCAAAAAGGCCGAAGGGGAAGCTGAAAAGAGGATACAAACCCTATCGCGTACATTTATGGGCACAGGGGTAGTGCTCATTACAATAGCTGCTGGATTCATGATCCTTTCTGAGCTGGGGATAAATATCTATCCGCTACTTGCAGGGTTCGGCGTTATCGGTGTGGCTCTGGGCTTTGGTGCCCAGTACCTCATTCGTGATCTTATCGCAGGTTTCTTTATCCTTGTAGAGAACCAGTACAATATCGGCGATTGGATATCAGTAGCTGGCATAGCTGGCAGTGTACAAGAGATAAACATAAGGAGAACCATGCTCAGGGACTTCGATGGCGCGGTGCACGTTATCCCCAACGGCGAAATCAAGACAGCTAGCAACTACAGCAAGGAATGGGCACGAGTTAACCTGAATATCTCGGTGGCATATGGCACTGACCTTGACCATGCCATCGCGGTCATCAACCGGGTGGGAGAGGAGATGGCCAAGGCAGAATATTGGCGTTCGCTAATAAAATCACCGCCACAGGCGCTTCGAGTGGACAGCCTGGGGGATTCTGGGATTGAGATTAGGGTGCTGGGACAAACCAAGCCAATAAGACAGTGGGAGGTGATGGGGGAATTCAGAAAGCGGATAAAGAGGGCCTTCGATGAGGAGGGTATCGAGATACCCTGGCCCCATACCAAGGTCTATTTCGGGGATGCCCCGCCCCGGGCTCCCGCCGAGGCGCCAGTGCCGCCAGAACCACGGGGCGAGATCGTGACTCCAGATGAAGAGGGGGAGAGGGGAGAATAGGTGCCATTCAAGTGCCCTGAGAAGCGGCACTGGGGGAGCTGGGGTGAGCTTCTTGCCATAGGGGTACTTCTACTGCCTGAGGATTATCGCTGACGAGGCAGTATATGAGGTGGCACAGGAAGCGGTCTTCGGCCTTAATGGGGTTTGGCGATGTGGCACGCTTTATTAGGTGGCTTGCTGGTGCTGCTCCAGAGCCAGGGCAGTAACATCACCGAGCTGCCGGCAAATCCACCAGTCAATATCCTCGTCTTCGATGGATTTCCTCAGGGCAGCGGCGCGCTGGTTCCTCTCTTCAGGGGACATCGAGAGCGCTCGATACAGCGCCTCTGCTGTTCCTTCTAGGTCAGTGGGCGTTACCGGAAGGGCGTTCTCCCTGAGCTGTTCACAGGCCCCGGCGGCCTCCGACAAAATCAGGACACCATCTTTGTGATTGACCACAGGCCCCTCTTTGGCAACCAGATTCATCCCGTCGATAACCGGGTTCACCAGCAGGACGTCGTATAGACACAAAGCAGCGAGGGCTTGAGTGTAGTTATTCTCGGAGAATACCGTAATAGGCCGCCAGCTATCGTTGCCGTATTTGGTGTTTATTACCTGGATTGCCTCACTCACCTCTTCAGCGTACCTCCGGTACTGCTTGATTCGAGGGTGCGTAGGAACCATGAAGGCAAGGAAGTTGACCTTGCCCTGGAGATCGGGGTAGCGATCTAGCAGCCTGTCGAAGGCTCGGAAGCCGCGAACGATGTTCTTGCTGGGTTCCAACCGGTCTACTCGAACTATGGTTTTACTCCCCAAAAAGGGGGCGAGCTTCTCCTCGTAGTCTCTCAATAACGGTGACTGTGACTGCTTTCGTAAGTTGGACACATCAACCGATACCGGATAGGACCTTACCTTTACTTGATGGTCATTTACCTGAATTGTGCAGTCTTTATAATCGACCTCGGCCCCTTCAACAAAGACTTCACAGGAATGCAGGAAGTTGTGGACATACTCCTCGGTTTGCAGCCCTACAATATCGCTGGCGCAAAGCCCACTGCAGATCTCCCTGCACATGTAACGGGGGAGAAGCTGCCAGTAGTGCGCTCCGGGCCAGGGGATGTGGGTGAAGTGCTGGATGAGGGCATTTGGAATCCGTTCTCGAATATAGCCTGCGGCAAGATAAAGGTGATAGTCATTGAGCATCACCAGCGGGGGCAACTCACTCTCTGCAGCTTCTTCAATAACCGCTTCGGCAATTGCCTGGTTCACCAGTTTGTAACCATTTTCCCAGGCATCATGAATACGATTGTCGATGTTGGGGGTATGAGAGGAATTCCACATGCAGTGCTGCAGGAACCAGAGCAGCGGATTACAGAAGACGCTGTAGAACTGATAGTATGTGCTTCCCCTGGAAAATATAAACCTAATGTATAGCTCGTGTCTGGGTATGGGTGCCTTAAAGCGCTGCCACTGCGCCGTTTCCGCAGCGCGTCGATCACCATTGCCCATGGCGCTGGCGACCCACGTGAGGTCCATGTATCGACTGATTTCGCTGAGGGTGGTGAGGATGGCACTTTTACCGCGGCGCCCTTTCAGAGTACCCGCTTCAGTAAGCTGGTAGTCGATAGGACCCCGGTTGCTAGCAATGATGAGCTTCCGCTTACCCAGAAGCTCCTGGCACAATTTACGTAGCTGAGTTGTGCTAGCCTGAGGTGACATTATTAATTATTCTCCTCCACCGCACACTATTATTGTTGATTCAGATTGGGTTACTCCATCGCTAAAGAGAAGCATCGACAGGTGGGATTAGATTAACATACAGGCTCATGGAGTGTCAAGCTGGCGCACACATTGGGGTATTGGTAATTGGTAATTAGTGAATTAGGGTCAGGGGTGATTATTGGTTGATGGCTGATTGCTGATTGCTGATGGCTGAATGTCTACTGTCATTGCGACCCCGATTTAGGCCGAAGCATCGGCCGACCTGTCTGCCTTGGGGGTGGTAATCTCCACATTGCATATCTGCATTCAGTCCTGGGGATTGACACGTCCCCCGAGCTGTCGGGGTCATCGCAAAGGCTCTAATTTATACATATTTAGAGGCTGGCTCTTGGGCTAATGCTCTCCTCTGGCGTATATAAATAATCGGGTAGCCTGGAGCATCGGCTCCAGTCATTGTTGGAGCGGATGCTACAACCTGCCCGTAAAAATGTTGTGCCCGCTCCCGGGTTAGTGGCTGTGGGTGGGCAAACGCCGGTCGGTGGTTAGCGTTATGCTGAATAATAAAAGAAGTGGCCCCCCAGGTTTATCGGGGGGCCTTTAGAATTTTGCATCTTGGGTTAACTCAAGCGCTTTTATATATGAGCGTCTCTTTAAAGATCCTCTCACCGATCAACTGCAATTATGGCCAGACGTCCTGGTAGCCGTCAGTAGCTAGAGTACACTCTGCACCTACACAAACTGAAGCTACGTTTCCATTATCGTCTATACGCCAGTCGTAATGGTTAGTATCCGCGCAACCTGAGCAAGCTCCACTATTGCAGTTTACAGCCCTGGCACCATCGGGCACTTCTCGCAGCAGTCCATTAGTAACACTGCCCAATAGCAGGCAGATGTTGAGTGAGTTATTAGCCCCTGTTTGCAGGTCGTCTACAGAGGTAGAAGTATTAGTTGCCACGTAACCAACGGCCGCAGTCTGAAGTTGATCTCTAGCCGCATTATAGGCCTGCTCTTCGGTGGTACCGAAAACGCCGCCGACTGCCATGACGATAACGCCGGCTAGGATTGCCAGGATCACCAGGACGATTAGCAACTCGATAAGGGTGAAGCCCTTTTTACCTCCAAGGCGCTTGAAACCCCATCTCCTCAAACTTGGCATCTCTTCTCACCTCCCTTCTATATTATTATAGTATTTTATGCACAATTATCCGTTTTACCAGCCTTATATTAAAATAACATAAAAATGTAAATTTGTCAAGACGTTTTGCGGTAAAATGATAAAGTGGTGGGGAATTGCGATTGCGATAATTATTCTATCATTCAAATTGACCTGAATATGTGTGGCTCATTATTACGCGTTATTTCCCTATTTTCCCTGGGGATTGCCACGGCACCAGGGGCTCCTCGCAATGACAGGTGAGTATGTGGACTTCTACCACCGTCATTGCGAGCGAAGCGTGGCAATCTCATTGTCTCACCATCATCCCCGGGATTGCCACGTCGCCAGGGGCTCCTCGCAATGACAGCTGGAAAATTCACAGTAATAGAATAATCCTTTATAATTCTTCGTATAACTCCTGCCATTCATTATTCATACTATTGATTAACTCCATTTTCTTATGGCGCGAAACGTCTTTGATCTGCTTCTCTCTCAAAATGGCATTTTCTATATCTTCAAATACTTCATAATATACAAGCTTCGTGACATTATATCTCTTTGTAAATCCACCAATCATTTTTTCCTTATGCTCATATACCCTTCTTATTAAATTATTGGTAACGCCTGTATAAAGTACGGTGTTCCACTTGTTGGTCATTATATAAACGAAGTACTGTGCATTCATTGATGTTGTCTCAGTCATTGCCATTGAAATGCCATGGTCATTACTCGCCTATGGCGAAACCACCTCTATTGTAATTTTCAGCCGAAGTTGGCACAAACGCTTTTGTCATTGCGAGCGAAGCGTGGCAATCTCAGCGTCTCACCATCATCCCCGGGATTGCCACGGCACTTCGTGCCTCGCAATGACCGATAAAAGGCTGTCAAAACCACTACTGTCGTTGCGAGCCGAATGCATAGCAGTCCTAGCTTTCCCACACTCCCTGAGATGGAGCACTGGGGGACATTCCCAAACACTCACCAGAGGGGATTTCCCTTCATAGTAGCTGACTGCTAATGGCTGATAGCTACTATCAACTGGTTATTGGTAATTAGGTAAATTAGTAATTGGTGGTTGGGGTATTTTGGCTTTTTGATATTTAATACTTGATTTGTTACATTAAGCCGGTGTACCAGTCCAGGATTCCATGCCCCCACAGAAGGACCACCATAGCTGCGGCGGCCAGAAAGGGGCCAAAGGGGATGGGGTCCCTTCCCCGCCTCAGCCGCAGCAGTAGCAGTGAGACAGCCACCAGTCCGCCGCTAAGGGTGCCCAGTATCAGGACAACGAACACCAGGGGGAAGCCGGCAACCAAGCCGATGAGCACTGCGAGGGTTACGTCACCGAGTCCCATACCGCCGCCCATGCTTCGATAACGCCACAGTGCGATTAGATATACTGAACCCATGAAGGCGAGGCCTACCGCTCCTCCAAGAAGGGCGTTAAAAATGCCTGTGCTAGGCCACTGGTAAAAACCGTTCCAGAAGAAGGAAAAAATGAGCGCCAGCACCATCGCCGGGTAGACCACGATGTCCAGGATAAGTTGCTGCTCCAGGTCGATGAAGAAGATTACCAGGAAGATGCAGACATAGATGAGGGCGATGGAAAGTTGGAGGCTCAGGCCGTAGTGCCAGGTAAGCAGGGCGAAGAGGAGCCCGGTTATCAGCTCCACAATGGGCAGACGGGGGGGTATGCGGGCGCCACAGTAGCGGCAACGACCGCGCAGCCACAGGTAGCTGAGTAGGGGCACCAGATCCGCGGCGCTGAGCTGCCGGTTGCAGGAGTTGCAGTGTGAGGGCAGTCTAACTATGGACTTGCCTATGGGCATACGGTCGATGCAAACATTGAGAAAGCTGCCCACAGCCAGGCCGAGGAGGGCGAAAATAGCGATTGATAGCGAAGTGGTCATAGGATTTTGAGGATCAGACCCACGTTCACCATGAAGTCAGCCAGGGGGAAATCTTCAGGGCAATGTATCGGGGGCTCCAGGGGTTGGACGGTGCGCCCGATAAACGCAGCTACATTTAGAGCAAAGGGCACACTGGAAGCCGCAGCACCGCTGAGATAGATAGGTATATCCGGGTCCAGGGGGTTTTCCTTATTCGTCTCATCGTAGGTAACTATGGTTCGCCTTATCTCATCGCTAATTCGACCGACGGCGTAGTCTTCAGCGACCTCCCCTTCACCGATGAAGATGCTTCGTATCAGGACGGGGACATCGTCAACCACTATTATTAGTTCTACGCTATGGCTCTCGCCATTGGCAATTATGGCATCCTTCTGGTTCACCGCCCTCATCAGGGCCAGCGGTTTTAGGTCGAGAGCGTGGGGCTTTACCCCGCCCAGGCGAAGCGCTTCCAGGAATTGAAGCACCCCTTCCCTGGGGACGACCAACACAAAAACCTGTGTTTGTTCCTTCCCTGCAGGTAGCGCTTGCCAGTGAATGTAATTGTCCTCTTCCGAAACCGTCATCAGCCTCCTGATCTCGCGGGGGAAAGCACTCTCCATTTCCTTCTTGCTCATGTTTGGCACACTTATTACCCGGGATACCGCCCTCATCTCAGGGAGGGCACAGACCACATGGCTGTTTTTAACCCCTTTTCCCTCCAGGGCGTTCTTTATAGCGCTGCCCAGCCCTTCTGGATCAGCCACATGTCCCATCTGTAGAAACTGGGGATTAAGTGGTACGCGGTCCCAGGACTCGATGGAGTCCCTGTAGAAAGTGACCAGCCTCAGGTCAGTGCCCTCGACGCTCAAGGAAATAATACGCTTCCCTCCCTTCCCGCCACCGATCTGCAGGGTGGGGAATCGGGGCATTCCTCGCGCTGGCTTTTTTGCTCTTCTTGGCGCAGCCTTTGCCTTTTTTTTCGCTTTGGCCTCAGCCACCGCTTTCTTTGGTGGCTTAGCCCTTGCCTCAGCAGCCTCTTTAGCTTTGGACTTCTGCTCTGCCCTGGCTTTCTTTTCCGCTTTAGCAGCTTCCTTGGCTTTTACCTTCTCCTCCGCTTTGGCCTTCTTCTGCGCTTCAGCCTCTTGCCTTGCTCTGGCCTTCTCCTCCGCTTTGGCTTTCTTCTCAGCCTCGGCGGCTTCTTTTGCCTTAGCCTTCCTTCTCGCTTTGGCCTTAGCCACTGCTTTCTTTGGCGGCTTAGCCCTTGCCTCAGCAGCCTCTTTGGCTTTGGGCTTTGGCTCTGCCCCTGCCCTGGCTTTCTTTTCAGCTTTAGCAGCTTCCCTGGCTTTTACCTTCTCCTCCGCCTTGGCTCTATTCTCCGCCCGGGCAGCTTCCCTGGCCTGGGCCTTGGCCCTGGCCGTTTCTTCGGCCCTGGCTTTCTTCTCTGCCTCAGCAGCCTCTTTAGCCTTAACCTCCTCCTCGGCCCTGGCTCTCTTCTCTGCCTGGGCAGCTTTCTTTGCCTGGGCTTTGGTCTCAGCCTCAGCCTCTGCCCTGGCTCTCTTCTCAGCCTCGGCAGCTTCCTTGGCCTGGGCCTTGGCCCTGGCCATTTCTTCAGCCCTGGCTATCTTCTCTGCACGGGCACTTCTCCTGGCCTTAGCCTTTTCCTCCGCCCTGGCTTTCTTCTCTGCCTCAGCAGCCTCTTTAGCCCTGGCCTTTTCCTTCGCCCTATCCTCTTGCTGTGGTTTCTTTGGGGGTGTCATTTCATAGCTCCCGGACAAACTGAATAGTTAATTCTATTGGTATACGATAATTATATTGAAATTAACTGACCATACGTCGGGGCCTGTAAGCTCTATATTATCGTTCTTGAGGGTGTCGTACTGCTCGTTCTCCAGAATCTCCAGGAAGTCGATTAGCTTTGAAAGCGGCTGCCCAGCTTCACATATGGAAATGGGTTGGATCTTAGCACTATAAGTGTTCCCCCCGATAGTTGTCGAACTGTCGGCAGTTTCAATGTATGGGACAACGAGCCCGGCCTCTTGCTCTGTTCTAATGAGTAGCTCTATAATCTCTGTGTTGTCGATCTCATCGGGGAAGGGCGACTCCTCTGCAAGTTTGCGCTCCGCCTCGGCTAGCTGCCTTTGCAGCTCCCCGATGTTGTAGCGGCCCTCCATGCTGGCAATAGCTGCCTCTTTCTGCTCGATATTTTTCTCCAGGTCTGCCTTTGTGCTTAACGTACTGAAATATCCCATAACAACAAATACGTTCACCACTATGAGGGCTATGATAACCGGAACGAGAATGAGCTGAAGTCGCGGTATCTTCTTTAGAATATCAGGCGTCTTCATAGGTCTTCTGCCCCACTCAACTGTATATCAAGGGTAAATTCGCAGTCTGTTATACCGGGACAAGTCACTGCTTTAATCGCTGCACTTGAAAAATAATCGCTCTCCTCCAGCTCCTGGCGATAATTATTAACGGTTTTAATATCTACAGTGCTGCCAACGAGCGTTATTTCGAACCCTGACTGTGCAATGCTGCTCAGGGTAATCGCGCCGGGGAGAAGGTCATCGATCTCATCGATTATCTCAGACCACAATACCAGGTCCTCGCGGAAGGTCTGGTAATCCTGTTCCATGCTGTTCAGCTTGTTATCGGCGGCATCGATCTGGGCTTCTAGCGCTACAGCCTCTGCTTGTTTGCCGTATAGCTCGCTCAGCTCCGCGTTGCGCAGGCTGAGCTTGTCTTCAAGGGAGTCTATCCCGGAAGAGGCATCCATCTCCAGTATAACGAAGGGCACTATCAAGCCGGCCAGCACGATAGCTACCAGCACCAGTATGAAGTTCAGTCTTAAAGTTTTGGGGGGCTTATACTCGGGGGGAAGTAGATCCAGGTCTATCTTTGCGGGGCGTCGCTCAGGTAGCTGCTCGGATGTCATCAATTTGCCTTCGAGATATGTTGGTGGAGTGTACCACGACAGTTACCAAAAGTCAACCTTTTATAATTATACCGTATATTAGTGATACGAAACCGTTCGCCTGATTTTCCCCGTCACTGCTATTTATCCCCTTCATTCTTCCTCAGGATTAATATTAAGGCACTGTTTTGGTTAAAACCAGTTCGTCTACCGTTGCATAGTCCAAGCCGCTGTTAGATAAACCATAAAACCTTATCCTGAAATTGGAGATGCCGTAGGTACCGAGGTCGATGGGCACATTGTCCCAGTTTAGCCAGGTGCTATCACTACCTTGGGCATCTAGCGAAGCTATGAAGTTATAGGAACTACCGTCGTAGAAGTATAGCTCGAATTCATTATTGTTGAGGTACTGCTTATTGAACCAGAAATCGAGGTCGGCCGCTATAGCATCCGAGAGGTCTATATTGTCCGATGTCAGGTAGCCATTAGCGTAATTATCGCACTCAGCGCTGTAGGAGCCATCGTGTACATGGCCACTTTGAATCGTCCACTGGGTAGTGCCATTATCATCCCATTGGCTCAAATCGCTTTCAAAGTCATCGGAGAAAGCAATCTCTTCATGCGGTGTAGGCGTAGGTGTAGGCGTTGGCGTCAGTGTAGGCGTCAGTGTAGGCGTAGGTATTGGTTCGCCGCCATCATATTCATCAATCCGCCAGGATATTATCTCTATGGCTTGCTTCTTCCACCATCCCGAGGCGCCCGGGCTCTGAATGATATAGCATGTTATCTTGGTATTCTCTGTACCGTCGCTATCTTTTGACAAAGCTGTAATTATATACTCCTGATAACCTGGTGATATCCTTAGCCATGTATAACCGGAGTTACCGGCATGACTGCTAGAAAAGGGCATGGAATATAAATACCTACTTAAATCATTATTTTTAACCCAAAAATTAGCAGTATAACTGCCACCACCGAGATCGGAGGCCTCCAAAACGGCGTGACTGCCAGTGCCAGATACTTCCCCTGGAGGATCAACGAGAATGCCATCTTTCTTAAGCGATAGCTCCCAATCACAACTTCCAGAAGGGGGATTTGGGAATAGGACCCAGTTAATGTCTACAGCCAGCCCTCCAATTCCCGTAGGAAGATCGAATTCAAAGCTCCAACTTCTCTCTTCGCCTGGAGATATGTCTTGCATGTTAAATATAACGCCGGGGTCAAGAAAAAGGTCAGGTGGTCCATAGGTAACTACAAGTTTGACATAGTCAACCTCCATCCAATGATAGGTATAACTCGAAGACACGCCCCAGGTTAGCATCCCATTCGCTGATATATAGTCGTCGCAGTCGGTTGTTATCGAGCGGGTCATAGTGGAGTCCGAGTCCCCTGGGATGCTCATATCGGATCCTACCGATTCCCAGGTAGACGCGGCGTCATTATATGCCCATATCCTGAAGGTGGCAGTAATGCCAGCGGAATTCCCTTCAAATACCAGGTCAATATTCGTTATCTGCTGCCCCTCCTGAGCGATAGTCTGGTCAAGCCACAGGAATACCTCATCACCATAGCCCGGGTTGAGCGTACGCCACCTTGCATCGTTGCTCGTAGATATATCTATATAGTCTTGATCTGAGGCCTCATACTTAGCGTTAAGGTTATAGCCTGTTGGAGACTGATCCCAATTATCAACGTCGCAGTCGAATGCGCAGTTATCATTGCAGGGGTTTTCAACGCCCACGTAGTCCCAGGTTTTCATCTCTATATTCATGGGATTTTCTGGAGTAGTAATTGCTATATCGACTGGATATCCACGAACGCTCTCCTTTAATGAATAGTAACCAGCATCACCCTCGACCAGGGAGTCGGCTGGCGGGTAATCATCGGAAAACAGATTATATCCCTCAATTATGTCTGCTATGACAGCGTCAACTCCTGCCTCTGCGGCATAGTAGGCATCAGTATCACGGACGTCCTTTCCGGTAAGACCTAGGCTGATGTCGAGATAGGCGAGCAGCGGTCCAATTACTATAGACCCTATAAATAGTAGTGCCAGGGCCATTAGCAGGATGTGTCCTCTTTCTCTTCTCATTTTCATAAATCCTTGTAAAATATTGCCATAACCTTATATAATCCTTAGGTAAACATTTAACTATTCATCTTCCATATAGACGATTCTTGAATTTACGTAGATTTCTAGCTCCTTTGATTGATCGGCAACATTTGAATTTATATGGACCTCCAGATGTGAATACCCACCCACAGATGAGTTAAATGTAACATCGCTATAGCTTTCTATATTTTGAGCTATGGCGATCCCATATTGGGAATCAAGTAACCACTGTTCATTTTCCCAGCGCTCTACAGTCTCCTCACGGATCAGTTTGCCAATGTCCCAGCGGTAGTCTACTTCATAGAAATAAATTATCGCCCCGGTGCGGTCCTCCCAGGAAAAGGTACAGTAAACCGGTTCGTCACCGTATGTAAAGTATGCTGCTCTCATTGCGTCCCAGGTGATCCAGTCAGCCGCACTGCGCACCTCATTTGTGGCAGTAAGCTCAGTTCTCTCGTTATCGGGTATTGTCATAAGCATATAAAAGGCTCCTCCTATTGCAGGCAACATCAGTCCAGAGATTGCCATTGCAATAAGCACCTCTATTAAATTGAACCCTCGATTTTTTCTTAGCAATTCAATCTCGCCTTGCTTTTAAAATTAAAGAGATAGTGCTTACGGAGCCTCACTATAGAAGCTAAACGATGCCCACTCGGTCGCTACCGTGAAAACCCTTGGATTTGTACAATACTGCGGAGCCCCATAGAAACAGTCCCCATTATTATGAATAGGATTAGAATTATAGAAGAATATGGTATACCACCCTGCAGGAATAATCTCAATTCCGTAGATTGTAGCATTGGGACTATCCGTGCCATTATTATTTGAAGGTGTAGTCAGATACATAAGGGTATCCGACGTTATATAATCAACCGTGTACCACTCTTGTCCGTTGGACTTTTTTATTAAGTTTCCCGCCTCTAGTTCTGTGGTAAATGAGGTGCCGGAGCCTGCAATCTCCTTGCTGTCAAGCGTGAATGTCACGGTGCCACTGAGTGTGCCTATTTCTCTCGTCAGTACCGTGGTGAGGACATTCCCGGTGTTGGGGTCTGGCCATAGCACCTCATCGTGAGCGATCCAGCCTGGCTCTGCCGGAGCAGGGGTTATCTCCCCCGGGTTTTCACTACAACAAAACCACGGTGTGCTCCACCCTGGCACTTCCTCATCATGACAGTACCGAGCATCCTGCGTATAACAGTGGGGATCATCCATTAACACTACACGGGGGTAATCCTCATCAGTATTATCATCCCAATTTTTACCATTGGTACAATCGGCACACTTAGAAGGCGGGACGGAACCTTCCGCGCAAGTAGTATCGGAGCCATAATCCAGCTCCTCATTGTAAAAGGTTGTATCCCAGCTATAATCGTAATCCTCACTGAAGAAGGGGCCGTCAGGGCGACCATCTCCGTTGGGAAAATCGGCGTTACGATAAAGGTATAGATCTATTTGGTTCCCACTTCCATATGACTCATTTTCGTCGATGAACCAGGTAACAGCGAGCGCACCTGGTCTGGTTACCTCCAATACATAGGGATATCCATAAAACAATAAAAACCTGCCATCGTAACAAGTGCCATCTCGCGAGGCGTCATTAGCATCGGTTCCCGGTAAAACGGGGACGTATATGTCAGTAGTTTCCACAAAGGGAAGGTCACGTAAAGTAGGTAGCGCCCCACTATT
The DNA here is from genome assembly GCA_035528575.1 of Dehalococcoidia bacterium. Taxonomy (NCBI): domain Bacteria; kingdom Bacillati; phylum Chloroflexota; class Dehalococcoidia; species Dehalococcoidia bacterium. The sequence goes on from DATKYK010000034.1 coordinate 85,349, forward strand.
TGTTTTGTAGCCCTCCAGTTCCACAGAAGTGATTCCATCTTGAGAGGTCGCCGTAACTGCTATATGCTGCAATATATCTACATCCACATCCTGGACTTTACAAACTGTAGTATTTACACTAAAGCCTGAGGGTGTTTCCCCGATTGTCATGTACGGTATCCCATAGATAGGATTGCACGAAGTGTTATACACTATATAATCCTGCGATTTGACATACTCCATTTGGGAGCGAGCTAAATTTAGTGCTGTAGTGCCAGTATCCACCCGGTGGGTGCCCATAATACCCACACCGAGCGCCTGCATGAATGTAACAACCACCATGCTTATTATAGCTATGGCGATTAGCACCTCGATTAAACTGTACCCTCTCTTTTTCATACCGGTCACCTACTGGATCTGCCCGGCGATACCGTATATCGGCTGATACACCGAAAGGGCGATAAGCGCGACCATGCCTCCCAGCCCGATGGTCATTACCGGCGTCAGCATACCCGTTGCCCTGGATACCGCTGAATCCGTCTCCCGCGCATAGAAATCGGCCGCCGATTCCAGATTGGGTTCCAGCCTGCCGGTTAGCTCGCCTACTCCTATCACCTGATACATCATCGCCGGAACCAGGGGTTGGTTCTTCATCGCCTGGGAAAGTAATTGCCCCTTGCTGACATCGCTATGAATCGTGGCGAATGCCTTTTTAAAGTGGACATTCTCGCTGGTTTCGACTATCAGGTCCAGTATGTCGGTTATGGTGACGCCGCCACTGATTAGAAGAGCCATGTTCCTGGCGGTTCTGGCCATGTACCCCATGATGACCACCCGACTTACTACCGGGATCTTCAGCACTATTGTGTCCTTGGTCCTCTTCCCCCGCGGCGTCCTGAAATACATGATGCTGCCGCCGATCAGCAAAACTGCGCTCGCGAATAGAATCAGTTTGTTGCCGTTAAAGAAGTCGGATAGAGACACCATCATCCTGGTGGTAAAGGGGAGCTCCCCTCCAAACTGGTCGAAAAGCCCGCTCATTGCGGGGACGACGAAGGTGATCAGGGCAATGATAGCGCCGATAGCAACAATAAGCACAATAGCGGGATAGGTCATGGCCCCCTTGACCTTCTTCTTGATTTCATCCTCTTTTATCATCTGAACGGTGACCTGATCAAGCATATTCTCCAGGTTTCCTACCTCCTCACCCACCTTCATCATGCGAATATAGAAGGGGGAGAATATGCCAGGGTGCTCGGCGCAGGCATCGGAGAATTTCCCCCCTGTCTCCACGGATAACAGAAGCTCACGGATCAGGTTCTTAAAGCTGGACTTTATAGCTCGATCATAGAGCATCGTCAACGCGGGGTAGATGCCGATGCCAGAGCCAAGCAGAGCGTTCAAATCGCGGCTGAAATTGATAATGTCCGGGCGCTTCACTCCGAACATGCTGGGCAACTGTTCCTTAAGTGAAGCGCTGGCTTTCTTCTCCTTCAGGGTGATAATGGTCATCTCAGATTTCCACAGTTTCTCCTCTGCCCTTTGTTCCGAATCGGCCTCCACAGTGCCCTTGACCATTTCACCGCTGGGTTTATAAGCAACGTATGTGTACTGCATCGTTCCTTACTCCTCGCTCTTTCAGAGCTTACTTCTATCTAAACGAACCAGTCGTTGTAGTGCCTTCCTCCGTATCATGGCATTCGCTTATGGCTCAGCCGATGGTAAAGACATTGCGTGTCACTTCGCTCGGGGTGGTCACCCCTTCCTTGACTAGGCTCATGCCGTGATAGCTCATGGGGAGCATCCCGTTTTTCTGCGCCTGTGCCTTTAGCTCGGTGATACCTGCCTGCTTTGTGACCAGGCTCTTTATTGAATCGGTCACCGGCAATAGCTCAAACACACCGATCCGACCGTGATAGCCGGTAGAGGAGCACTGATTGCAGCCGGCGCCGTAGTAGAACTCGTTTTTTTCCTCTCCGGTTACTCGCTTGTAAGCCTCTATGTCGCCTGGGGGCGCCTGCTTAAGCTCGGCACAGTGGGGGCAGATCCTCCTCACCAGGCGCTGTGAAGCGGTAGCAATCACCCCGGAGGTAACCAGGAAGGGCTCCACCCCCAGGTCAATCAGGCGAATCAGTGCTCCCACAGCATCGTTGGCGTGGATCGAGCTCAGCACCAGGTGACCGGTCAGGGCGGCGGTTATAGCCGTCTGTGCCGTCTCCTTGTCACGGATCTCTCCCACCAGGATGACATCCGGGTCCATCCGCATACAGGCCCGCAACCCGCTGGCAAAGGTGATCGCAGCGGCATGATTAACCTGAATCTGGCGAACCCCTTCAAACTTATACTCGATGGGATCCTCAATGCTCATGATATTAAACTCTTTGACATTCAGCTTTAATAAAGAGCCATATAGTGTGGTGGTCTTCCCTGAGCCGGTTGGTCCGCTCATTATAATCATGCCAAAAGGGGAGGCGAGGGCTGCTTCATAAGTCCCCCTGAGATATTCTGGCATCCCTATCTGCTCCAGCTCGAAGAGGTTGAAGGACTTGTCCAGAACGCGCAGCACCGCTGATTCCCCCCAACTGGTGCCTATGGTGGCAACGCGAAAATCTATCTCTTTGCCATTTAGGGTATCAGTGAACGAGCCGTCCAGTGGGCGCCTGCGTTCCGCGATATTCATATCAGCCATCACCTTGATTCTGGTGAGTATCGCCGAATGGATCGATATAGGTAAGGTAGCGGAATCACGCAAGACGCCATCGATCCGGTAGCGGATTTTGAGAACATGCTCTTCGGGCACGATGTGGATATCCGATGCTCTTTCCTTCACCGCCTCGCTCAGCATCCATTCCACCGCTCTGACTATAGGGGCATCAGAGGCTGCCTCCGCAAGGTCGGTAACCTCCTCCGTCAACGTGGTCTTGTCGATAGAGGCTATCATGTCCTTGAGCGTTCCCTCTGTAAGGCTAGTTGTCTTGTAGTGGTGGTTTATGACATCACGAAGATTACCCCCCACGGGCATTGCCGCCTTTATCTTCTTATTGGTGAGCACGGCGAGGGTATCGATGAGCTGAAGGTCATCGGGGGACTCCGTTGCAATGGTCAGGGTACCGTTCTCCAGGGTTATGGGCAGAACACTATACTCCAGAGCCAACGATAAAGGAATCAGTGCCAGAGCCCCGGGCTGAACCTCTATTTGTTTCAGGTCAATGGTTGGCACATTGAACTGGAAGCTGACCACTTTTTGCCGCTCTTTTAGGTTATGCGGTTTCTCCAAAGTATCTCTGACCATCTCCATTATCCCCTTTCTCTGGCATCCGCTTTGGTGCCACGCTTAGGTTTTTATTATTGACCCCCTGGCATCTCCTTATGCACCGACGATGTTATCCTGTAATATATATACTTATCTTATATTAACTTATATTAAGTTCCAATAAGTAATATACCACATATTTACATATTTGTCAAGTATAAACAAGTAAAAAAGTTGAGGTATAGGAGAATCTGAAGTTTAACCGAAGGTGTTTAAGATATGGCCTGGTTACCTTTACGAAGGTTTAAGCCAGGCTACATAGGGAGGCTGGATATACAGTCAAAGAATTGTTACGAGAAGCACGAAAAAATAGCCAACAGCATTCAGCTATCAGCCATGCCATAATCACCAATTCCCCAATTCCCCAATGTAACGTGGGGATTGCCACGCCCCGACTTGGGCCGAAGTGTCGGCCTCGGGGCTCGCAATGCCAGTATATATTCATCCACTCCTCTGCCCCCTCAGCTCATATTTCGGAATTAACCTCCGTCCCCTACTATAAGACTATGCCATCCAGATAAAACTGATTGTCATCTAGCCCAATGGCCGGTGGTAGTATTGCCTGTATTTCAATTTGATGTCGGTTCACCCATATCCTGCCCGGGTGCTCGGAAACATCACTGGTGACACAACTCCCAATCGTTGCATATCCCATCTTGATGTGTCATAACATATGGCTTGTATGTGTCCAGACCGTAATAACCCAGGTACCAGGCACCCATCTCAGCATCGCAGGAGATCCACTCCTCACTAGGGTCACCTCCAATATCCTCCATGGTTCGATAGACCTGTCCTGAGTTAGCCGAAGGGCCTCACCACGAACGGCGCTAGATAGGTGGTGCCTATTGCTTCAGCATGTTCGGTTTGATTGGTTGTGATTGACACCGCTCATCAAAAAACAGTAGGATGTGGCGGTGAATGCGCTCAGGGCTTTTAATATTCGCCGGGCTATACCAAGAATTACCATCCTCATTTTCCGGTAAAACGGTATCTATACCGGTGAGTATGAGGCGTGACAATATGTCATTGTGAGGAACCCCGATGTATTGGGGGACTGAAGAATCTCTTGAATCCGTTATAAGACTGAGATTCTTCACCGCCCCTCCGCAGCCCCTTCGCTTCACTCAGGGCTTCGACTCAGGGCTCTGGCTCAGAATGACAGACACTATCGATCTATTTTCGTGGCAATAACATGAGAGCGAAGGAAACTCTAATCATATTCCTAAAAGGGCTGTTTATGGGAATAGCCGATATTATTCCTGGTGTTTCCGGTGGAACAATTGCACTGATCACAGGTATATATATGAGGCTGGTTCATGCGATTAGCGGAATAAATCTGAGGTTTATCTCTCGTTTGGTTAAGGGTGATTTCGAGGGGGCAAAAAAAAGTATCGGGGACATCGATTTCCAATTGTTCATCCCACTTCTTGCAGGTATTGGTTTAGCAATATTCCTTATGTCAAATTTACTGGATTACCTTCTGCAGAACTTTGAAGCCTCAACTTACGCTTTCTTCTTTGGTTTAATACTCGCATCGCCGGTTCTGCTTTACGAGAAGATAGAAGGCTTATCCGTTAAGATCATTATTTTCTCAATCGCTGGATTTTTAGCTGGCTTCTTTTTAGCCGGTTTAGCCACGCTACAAATCGGGCACTCATTACCCGTTATTTTTCTTTCAGGTATGATAGCCATATGCGCTATGATCCTGCCCGGGATCTCAGGTGCATTCATGCTGCTGTTCTTGGGCATGTATGATTATATGATCAATGTTCTCAAGAATTTACAGTTCTTGGAGATATTCGTATTTATTTTCGGTGCTCTCATTGGTATTCTCGCTTTCTCCAGAGTATTAAACTATATATTACGAAAATATGAATCCATTACCATATCTTTTCTAATTGGTTTGATGCTGGGTGCATTGCGGCTCCTTTATGACAATATAGCTAGTACCATGGATTCTATAGTGCATGTTGTTATTTCGGGCTTGCTTGGTTTTCTCATTATTCTCATTTTAATAAAATTCAAAAAGCGCGTTGCGGCATCATAGAACGTTTCTAAGCTGATTCGCTTGGATTAGTACCCTTATGTAATTTTAAAGTGGCAAATAAGACAGAACTAGTTGGACTAGGCGAAGCTCCTGTGGATACTGTTATGGTGGTGGTATCGCCCTCCGTAACCCATAATACAGTGCCAAGGCCTTCACCAACGACATCTTCCACTTTAGCAACAGAACAATCAATGGTAAGCGTTATGGTAGCTGTGCCTATCTAAGGTAGCAGTATGAATGAAAAAGGCTAATAGATGAGGGTTTGGCGGATGCAGGCTGCGGTGAGGTATGGCTGGCGAACAGCACGATTAGAACACGGTCTTGAAAAATGATAGGTTTATTCGGTAGAATATGGTGGTACCATAGCCGGCTCGCATAGCTCTGTCTGAAGAGCGGTGGGGCTTCAGTCCGACGGGGTCAAAATTATGAAGAGATGTCTTGTTGCTGTATCTGTGGTAATGCTTCTGGTTGGTCTGGCAGGAATGGTTAGCTGTGCTAATGATGGATGGTGGCGTGGTGGAGTGGCACCGTCAGCGATAGTGGAAGATTTTTATCAGGCGGTAAACGAAGGGGACCTTTCCCAGGCTGAACAATTTGTAGGAGATGTCCAGTTTATGGAGGTGGCTTATCTGGTGGTGGGCAATATACAAAGAGTTGAGATACTCGATGAGCTGATAGAGCCGGATATAAAAATACTTTATGGCCATGAAGTTCAGCGGGCGTGGATAACGATTAATGTAACCCTCAGCCCCAGTTTTGAAGAACCCACTGATTGGGATTTGTATAGGGAGCTTCGGTTTATTACCAGCCCCTTTCCCGAAGGAGAGCACCTGTTGTATTTGCAAAAACATGACCCGGAGTATCGTCCAGAATGGGAAGGAGAGTGGATAATAAGGGGTAGCATACTAGCAGACTGACATTTCCCCCTAAGTCCACTGAACCGAGGAGTCAAGGGAATCTGTTCAGCCATTCTCTCACTGGATACTTGCTAGAAAGAGTCAAATAGGCCCAAAAATCGGGTGATTGGTGAGCTTGCCGCAGGGCCATTTAATTAAGTCATCCCAGTATTAATCTTGAGATTCCGAAACAAGTTCAGAGTGATAATGTAAGTTGCTATAGCTCTGAATTATACCCACAATAGGCAAGCGGTGACCTGTCATTAATTTACTGGATGACTACGAAGTGGTTACAGGGTTATATTGGTATGGTATAATTATACACGGGTGGGAGGTATGAATAGCGATATAATTACGGTGCTGCGTCAGAATCATGCCCTGGAGCATGCCACTATCTCCCTGTTGACCAGGAAGCTTGACTCAAGCATTAGGATAATGGGGATGACCACTTTTGACGGCTTTTATATCTATGGGAATCTTCCCAGCAAAGCGGTTCGTGAGGCAGCCACAGAGGGGCTGGTCCGCTTGCAGGGGGGTGAGCGAGAGCTTGCGGTTTCTCCCCTCTGCGGGACCAACATTGTACTAGCAGGGATTATAGCGGCGGTAGCTTGCCTTCTTGCGTTGGGGAGTAATAACCGGGGGCATCGGCTGCCACTGGCCATTATGGCGGCAGTCGGGGCGATCATCATTGCCCAGCCCGCAGGCAGGGCCGCTCAGAAGTATGTTACCACCTGTTCAAGCCTCCCCGATGTTACCATCAAGCGAATCACCCGCCGTGGTTCAGGCAGACGAATCCTCTACAAGGTAGAAACGGCCCATCGGTAGGCTTGCTCTCTGGCTTAGCCCGCCCGCTGTTGCTTTCACCAGTTCATCACTCCGAGACCGTTATAAAAGAGGTGCAGGATACTTCCTGCCGGGGGTCTGGGGGTGTCCCCCAGCTTTAAAAAGTCCCCCAAGATTGGGGGATTAGGGGGTTGAGTGAGACTATTTCAGCAGTCTCACTCCTAATATATGGTATCGCCATACTACTCTTATGCCAGTTTGGGCACTGTTCACGCTTTATGGTTTATGGTGATTGGTAATTAGTAACGGCTGAATGTATTCGGTTATTGCGAGCCTGCCAAGTCGGGGCATGGCAATCTCCGCGTTACATTGGGGAGTTAGTGAATCGGTGATTATGGCATGGCTGAATATACACCTGTCAAACCTGGAGATTGCCATGTTACTTCGTGCCTCGCAATGACGCATTAATACTCGCCACAATGTCGGGATCTCGCGGGGGCGGATGAGAACTTTACATTGAAAAGCATAGCTTCATAGGCTATAATCGACATGATATTTAAAGGGATTTTATGTTTAGGACTCATAGTTGTGGCGAGCTGACCGTAGAGCATATCGGCGAGCGGGTAACCCTTGCAGGATGGGTGCATCGGCGGCGGGATCACGGCGGGCTGGTGTTTATTGACCTGAGAGACGGTGCTGGCCTGGTACAGGTGGTATTCAATCCTGAGGTATCGGGGGCGGGACACGGGGTTGCTACCGGGTTGCGCAATGAGTATGTGATTCAGGTCACCGGCGATGTGGCGAAGCGCCCGCCGGGAACGGAGAATCCGAATATCACCACCGGGGAGGTGGAGGTCCTTGTACAGCAGGTGCAGATCCTCAATCCGTCAAAGACACCGCCATTTTACATTAATGAGGATATAGAGGTGGAAGAGAATCTCCGCCTCCGCTACCGCTATCTCGACCTGCGCCGCCCGAGGGTGAAGCAGAACATTCTGTTGCGGCATCGGGTTATCAAGTTCATGCGCGATTTCCTGGACGAGCGGGGCTTTATCGAGATCGAGACCCCGATACTGATCAAGAGCACCCCTGAAGGGGCACGGGACTATCTGGTGCCCAGCCGGGTTCACCCAGGCAGGTTCTATGCCCTGCCCCAGTCCCCACAGCAGCTGAAGCAACTGCTCATGGTGGCCGGCTTCGAGAAATATTTCCAGGTTGCCCGCTGCTTCCGCGATGAAGACCTGCGTGCCGACCGCCAGCCGGAGTTCACCCAGCTCGACCTGGAGATGAGCTTTATCGATGAGGAGGACATCCTGGTTCTCATGGAGGAGCTTTTTATCTCACTGGTAGAGAATATTACCCCCGACATGCGGGTTTTAAAGCCCTTTCCACGCCTTAGCTACCGCGATACCATGGAGCGCTATGGGACGGATAAGCCTGATCTGCGCTACGGTCTGGAGATCAGGGGTATCTCGGACATCGTTGCCGGCTCCGAGTTCACCGTGTTTCGCTCCGCCCTGGATGCAGGGGGAGTGGTGAGGGGGATATGTGCCCCCGGTTGCGCCCATTACTCCCGCCGCCAACTGGATGAGCTGGCGGAGTTTGTCCGCACCTATGGGGCAAAGGGGCTTATTACCCTCCCCATCGGGGAGCAAGAGGCGAAATCGGTTCTGGGCAAGCACCTTACCGCCGACCAGATAGGGGAGATGGCGAGGTGTTTCGAGGCGAAGGAGGGGGATCTCCTACTACTGGTTGCAGGGGAGACCCAAATGGTTGAGGGGTCGCTGGGGGCACTTCGTGGCGAGATGGCACGTCGCCTGGGGCTTTTGGATGCCAACCTCCTTGTCTTCTGCTATATACTGGATTATCCCCTTCTAGAGAAGGGGGAGGGTAGCAGGTGGGAGCCGATGCATCACCCGTTCACTGCACCCAGGGACGAGGATATTCCCCTTATCGACAGTGCACCGGAGAGGGTGCACGCCAAACACTATGACCTGGTATGCAATGGGTGCGAGCTTTCCAGTGGCAGCATCAGGATACATAACCGCGAGCTTCAGGAGAAGGTTTTCAATCTGTTGGGTTATGGCAAAGAGGAGGTCAAAAAGCGGTTCGGATACCTCCTTGAGGCCTTTGAGTACGGTGCCCCGCCCCATGGTGGCATAGCACCGGGCATTGATCGGGTGGTGATGCTACTCGCTGGTGCAGAGAGCATCAGGGACGTTATCCCTTTCCCCAAGAACAAGAGCGCCGTGGACGTTATGTTCGATGCCCCCTCCGAGATATCGGAGGAGCAACTCAGGGAGCTTCATCTCAGATTAAGGCTCGATTGAAGTGAATTTTAAACCGAGGGTGAGCCGCTTTATTCACACGGTTTGGGGAGGCAGGGGGAGAGAGCGAAGCAGGAGAACTGCCATTGCCCTGGTGGCGATGGCCTTTTTATTAATGGCCTTCAGTTGCCGCTTTTTGCCTGAGAGCGATGGTTTTAACCTCTCTGGCTCCTCTCCATCTACTCTGGACCCTGCTCTTTGCGCCGATGCCTTCTCGGCAGGCTACATCGTGGAGATATTCAGCGGTCTGGTCACCCTCGATAGTAACCTTAATGTGGTAGAGGATATCGCTGAGAGCTACGAAATTAGCACCGATGGCATGACCTATACCTTTAACTTACGCGAAGGGGTGATATTCCATGACGGCGGGGAGGTTACGGCCAGCGATTTCAAGTATTCAATAGAACGTGCCGCTAACCCCGAGACCGGCTCTCCGGTGGTGGAGGCCTACCTCGGCGATATAGTGGGCGTTAAGGAGAAGTTGGGGGGCGAGGTAGACGAGGTCAGTGGGGTCCGCGTGGTGGATGAAGAAACCCTTGAAATCACCATTGATGCCCCAAGGGCATACTTTCTGGCCAAGCTGACCAACCCCACTGCCTTTGTGGTGGATGAGGAGAATGTGGCGTCTGGGGACGACTGGTGGCGGCACCCCAATGGGACCGGGCCCTTCAAGCTGGAGGAGTGGCAGGCAGGACGGCACATCGTCCTGGAGCGGAACGAGGATTTTTATGGTGGTGAGGTCAAGCTGGATAGGGCAACCTTCCACCTGCGCGGCAACTCGATGACGATGTACGAGAATGATGAGATCCAGATAACTCAGGTGGGTACAACTAACATCGAGAGGGTGCTCGATCCCACCAACCCGCTGAACCGGGAGCTGGTTGTCGTCCCCGAGCTTTCCGTTTCCTATATTGGCTTCAACAATGCAGTGCCCCCCTTCGATGATGAGAAGGTGCGTCAGGCATTCTGCCATGCTGTGGACAAGGACAAGATTACCCAGGTACTGCTAAAGGATGCCGTATCGCCTGCTGGCGGCATCCTCCCTCCGGGCATGCCGGGCTACAGTGAGGAACTGAAGGGCTTAAGCTATGATGTGGCGAAGGCACAGCAGCTTATCGCTGAGTCGAGCTACCATGACGACCTGCCGCCCATTGTTCTCTCCGTGTCAGGCAGTTGTGCCGGGGTGTCCGCTGTGGATTCTGCCATTGCCTGGATGTGGCAGGAGAACCTGGGGGTTGAGGTGGCGATCGAGGTGATGGAGTTGGAGACCTTTCTCGATGATATGAGGGAAGGGAGGTTTCAGGCGTTTGAGATTGGCTGGATCGCAGACTACCCCGACCCCGAAGATTTTCTGGACCTCCTGTTTTACAGCGAAAGCCAGGAGAACCATACCGGCTATAGCAATCACAAGGTGGACGAGTTGCTTGAGATAGCGCGCGTGGAAAGCGAGATCGAAGCCAGGCTGGTAATATATCAGGATGTAGAGCAGATCATCGTTGATGATGCCCCCTGGCTTCCTCTCTGGTTCGGGCAAAGCTACTACCTGGTGAAGCCCGAGGTAAAAGGCTTCTCCCCGGCACCTATGGTCATCCCCGTGCTCAAGGGTGTGTGGATAGAGGATTGAGCCTCTTATTTCGTTCACTGAATGGGGTTTATACCGGGGATCAGGAATTTGCATCGGTTATCATTGTGACGACCACGATATCCCGGCTTGAGGGATCAGGCAACCTTATGTCAGGTTTGTATAAGACGTCCATTCCACGCTCTGGATTTCACTGGGTAGGATTGTGGAGGGAAGCTCATTAGAGGTTTCCATATGGAAAGGGTATATGCAATCTGTGGGCGTCACGGCAGAAATGAGTCTCGGGGTGGGCAGGTCTTAGGAGTGTGAGATTGTATCAGAACCTCGCAGTGATAGGCTAAAAGATTCGTGTGCGATGTATCATAATGTACAGGACGAATACGGCTTCTTGGATAGGTCTCTTTTTCATGTTATAATGGGATGCGGTGAAGGTTAAGGCAGAGCGAACAGAAAATAGCCAGATGGTGCTTGAGGTGGAGGCGGAGCCTGAGGAGGTAGAGCGCTCTCTGGAACAGGCCTATCATCGCCTGGTAAAGCGGGCCGAAGTACCCGGTTTTCGCCGCGGGAAGGCGCCCCGGGATATGCTGGAGAACTATGTGGGCAGGGGGGCACTCCTGGAGAGTGCACTGGAGAAGCTGGTTCCGCAACTGCTGAGCCGGGCTATCGAGGAGCAGGGGATCGATGTTATCGCTCATCCTGAGATCGAGATTACCAAGGCTGACCCCGTGACCTTTAAAGCTATCGTACCGTTACGTCCCACTGTGAAGCTGGGGAGCTATCGGGAGCTTGACATCGCGCCGGAGACTGTTACCTCCTCCGAGGAGGATGTAAACAGGGTTATCGAGCAGACTCGCTACCGGCAAGCCCCCTGGGAGCCGGTGGAGCGCCCTGTTAAGTTTGGCGACCTGGTGATTATCGATATTATGGGTAGTGTGGAGGGGAAACCTCTACTGGATAGAAAAGACCTTGAATTTCAGGTGCAGGGGGGATTACCCTTCCCCGTCCCCGGGTTTGCCGAAAAATTGGAGGGAGTGGAGCGGGGGGAGGATATGGAGTTCAGTATTTCTCTTCCCTCTGATTACGGGGTGAGCGAGCTTTCCGGAAAGGAATGCTACTTTAAGGTACGGGTTAGCGAGATAAAGGAGAAGAAGCTCCCTGAGCTCAACGATGAATTTGCCAGGAGCATTGGGCAGGGCTTCGAGACCCTCGATGCGCTTACCGATAGCGTAACCGAAAATATCCGGCTTGTGGCTGAGCAGAGCGCCAGGAGGCGCCATGAGGAGAAGGTCATCGATGCGGTGGTGGAGGGTTCCCATGTGGAATTCCCGCCGATTTTTGTGGAGCAGGAGATTGACCGGTTTATAGCGGAGCAGGAAAGGGATCTGAGTCAAAATAGGATGAGCCTGGAGGACTACCTCAGGATTAGCAAGAAGAGCAGGGATGAGTTCAGGGAGGAATTGCGGCCCGTGGCCAGCGGTCAGGTGGCGCGATCTATCGTAATCTCCAAGGTAGCAGAGGCGGAGGATATAGCAGTAAGCGATGAGGAGATCGATGGAGAGGTGGCGGAGATGGTTATGGGCGCGGGGGAGCAGGGGGAGGCATTGAAGAAGCTTTTCCAGTCTGCGGAAGCCCGTCAGTCACTGGAGAGGATGCTGGTTAGCAGGAAGACGATTGAGCGGCTGGTGGAGATCGCCTCGGGTGGGGCGGAATCTATACCGGGGATTGCTGCAGCTACTTCGGGCGACGATAAGGCCACATCGGGAGAGCCCGAATTAATATCAGGCCAATCGGAAGTTATGTAAAGGCATAGTAGAGAAAGGAGTTAAGAAAATGGAGTTAAAAGGGGTAATACCTTTTGTTACGGAGACCAGTGCTCGAGGGGAGCGCACTCTGGATATTTACTCGCTGCTCTTAAAGGAGCGGATAGTCTTTCTGGGCACGCCTATCACTGACCAAGTAGCGAACCTTATCATTGCCCAGCTTCTATACCTGGAGCGGGACGACCCGGAGAAGGATGTCAGCCTCTATATCCACTGCCCTGGCGGGATAATCAACTCTGGTTTTGCCATCTACGATACCATGCAGCTCATCCGCTGTGATGTATCCACCATTTGCGTTGGCCTGGCGGCAAGCATGGGGACCCTCTTACTGTGTTCCGGTGCTAAGGGAAAGCGCTACACACTACCCAACGCCACCATCCACATGCATCAGCCGATGGGTGGTGCCCAAGGGCAGGCTGCAGACATAGCTATTGCTGCCAAGGAGATTATAAGGATGCAGGAGAAGCTGCGCATCATTATCGCCAAGCATACCGGTCAGTCTTATGATAGGGTGGCCAAGGACACCGACCGCGATTTCTATTTGAGCGCAGAGCAGGCGGTGGAGTACGGGCTGGTGGACGAGATACTGGCCAAGGAAGAGCCCAAAGAGTCCAAGGGTTAATCGAAAAGGAGGAGTTGGTTGGCAGAAACAATAATCTATGAGAAGAAGGGACATATTGCCTACTTTACCATAAATCGCCCCGAGGCAATGAACGCATTTGATTTTGCCACCATGAGGACATTCAGCGAGGTCACGTTAAGATTTCGTGATGATGATGAAGCCTGGGTAGCAATAATCACTGGGGCTGGCGATAAGGCGTTCTCCGCCGGTTTCGATCTTAAGGAGCTTATTCCGGGGCAGGATAAATTGCCATCTCCAGGCAGCGGGCCACCGCTCATCCAGCGGGGGCTCTATATCTGGAAACCCTTTATCGCAGCCATCAACGGCGTTGCCATGGGGGGCGGGCTGGAACTGGCTCTTGCCTGTGACCTGAGGATCGCCGCCGAAAATGCCACCTTCAGCGTTCCCGAGGTCAAGTGGAATCTGATCCCGGGCTGGGGGGGTACCCAGAGGCTGCCGCGGATGATACCACGGGCTAAGGCTGCCGAGATGCTGCTCACCGGCGATCGCATCGATGCCAACGAGGCCTACCGCCTGGGTCTGGTCAATAAGGTGGTTCCTGCCTCCGAGCTCATGACTGCGGTGGAGGCACTGGCCAGCAGGATTGCGCAGAACGGCCCCCTGGCGGTCAGGGCGGCCAAAGAGGCCATGATAAGGGGCGCCAGCATGACCCTCGATGAAGGTATGGAACTGGAACTAAGCCTGGTGGATTCACTGCTGGATACTGAGGATGCTAAGGAGGGTCCAAGAGCCTTTGCCGAAAAGAGGAAGCCGGAGTTCAAGGGAAGATAGCGTTTTTTACCATTTCGACATCATATCTTCCCAGAAAGCATAGATGCCTTTTCCATGCCGCCCGCCGGTATACCCCGCCCTCACCATAGTCCGAATAAGGGGGTGTAGTTGACCTTTCTCCGAGCCCAATTCCCGTATGGCGTCTTCCTCGGAAACAGCGTAGGTGCCCCACGCGCCGCTGAAATCCCCCAGCTCCAGGGGTCCCATGGGCAGGTTGAATCCCAGCTTTAGCGCCTTATCGATATCCTGTGGAGAGGCGACCCGCTCCCAGACCATTTGCAGGCTCTCCCACCTCAGTGCCCGATAGGCCCTGTTGGCGATGAAGCCATAGCTGAAGTCCTTGCACACCACGAACTCCTTGCCCAGCTTCTTGACCAGGGCGCAGCCCAGCTCCACCGTTTCATCGGAGCTAAGCGTGCCCCTGACCACCTCCACCATCTTCATCACCCCCACCGGGTTGAAGAAATGTATGCCCAGCACCTTGTCCGGCCTGGCGGTGGCGCTGGCTATCTCCGTTATGTTCATCTGAGAGGTGTTCGAGGCAAGGATCGCGCCCGTTGGGGCATTCTCATCCAGCTTCTTGAAGACCTCCCGCTTAATTTCCAGATTCTCGGCCACGGATTCTATCACCAAGTCCGCATTCCTTGCCGCCTCGGAGATGTCGGTTGTTCCCCTAATCCTGCCCAATATCTCTTCCATCTGGGCCGGGGTCATTTTCTCCTTGTCCACAAAGAACTTCTTGAGCCTCTCTTCGATGGCGTCAAGCCCTCTCTTCACCGTTTCGTCCTTTCGTGACCACAGCACAACAGGGTACCCTCCAACATTTGAGAGAAGCTCCGCTATCTGAGAGCCCATCGTCCCTCCGCCTATAACCGCAACGTTTTTAATCTCCGCTAATTTCAACAGTGTACCTCCTTACGATAATAGCCTGACCATGGTGCATTATATATCCTCGAACCAGCGCCCGCAATATCGTATACCGGTCCAGTGAATTGGTGACAGCAGACTTAAATCATTGATCCTGTCTGGCGAGGTTTTAATGCACGCTTACCTTTCAAAACCTACCTGCCTGATGTATTTCCGCTATGAGGCCGACCCTTCGGCCCGGGTCGGAGAGTCCCTGTTCCCGAGGGGAATGCCCACATCTATATTCTCATGGCAATCACCACAGAGTTGAAATCTAAAAGCCCAAATGTCACCCTGCTATCTGGACGCTAGAACATAGCGAGGATGCTGGAGAAGGAGCGATTGCCCGCCATTTCCAGGCGGAGAGTAGGTAAAAAGCACACAAGACTCATAGTGTCTTTCCCTGCAGCTTTCCGTATCTTTGACTTAGCCTGCGCAACGAAGGAAGACCGGCCCTTGCCCCTGGGCGGGCGAGAGAGAGTTGGGCGACAATATGCCCCAAGTAACCACATTCCTCCAGGTTTTTCCCCTTCATAATACCGAAGAGAAAGCCGGCGGCGAAGGCATCGCCGGCACCGGTGGTGTCTCCCGCTACTCGTTTTACTCTTTTGGCTTCTATTATGTATTCCCGGTCGCCGGTCGCTATATAACAGGCGGCGTTGCTCACTTTCCTTGTCATTCCCTCACCCAGGGTGACGGCCACGATCTGACAACCTAGCCTTAAGCAGCTTTGGGCTCCTTTCTGGAACTCCTCGCCGGTTAGCTCCTCTATCTCCATACGATTGAGGAAAAGAATATGAGTGCTCTTTATTATCGTGGATAAATCAGCCAGCCCGCGGGCAGCATACATCGAACCCGGTGCGAAGCTTACTTTAACCGACGGGGGTATCCGTTCCATCAGTTGCTTTTGAATCTCCAGTTGCCTTTCCCCGGCGAAGGACGAGAGGTGAAGTATCTGGGCTTTCCTAATGTAGTCAAGCTCTATATCATCGCTCTCCAGCAGGCTGTTGGCGTCAGGGGATACATATATGGCTCGCCGACCTCGCTTATCGGTGAGACACAGTGTGGTGCCTGTTTTTGCCTGTTTTACCCTGATCTGCCCGGTATTAATGCCGACTTTACCGAAGTCTTTCAGGATTAACCTACCCGCTTCATCATCGCCTATTACGCCAACGAATCCACCGCCAACCCCGAGCTTGGCCAGGCCGTAAAGGGTGTTTGCTGCCGAGCCCCCGGGTGACAGGTGAAAGTCGGTCACTGGAGCCTCGCCATCGCTCAGGATACGCGTCACACTATATATTTGGTCTATATTCAACGCTCCAAAGCCGATTATCTCAATAGCCACCATCTCCTCCTAGCCAAGCCTGCCCGCTTCCTGCCGAACCATCCGTCGAATCCTCTTGTGAATCTGGATTGCCTTCTCAAGGTCGTCTATCCCCTCAAGCCACAGAAATTCTCCTTCTCCCCCTTTTTGATCTCTCCTCTCTCTGTCCCACTGCTCAATAGCCTGTCTCACTGCCTCCTTCCCCCCTTCTTCCCAGGCATCGAGAGCGATCTTGAGGTCACCGATGTTACTCGAGGCGAGGCCCATAGTGGCGTAGGGCAGAGCATACTCATTGGCATTGAAGGCGATGGCCAGACCGCCGGCGCGATTTACCGTCTCCAGCATCCTGGCATCGGTGATGCTGTCTCCAACAACCACCACCTGCTCGGGGAATTGACCGCGGGCCCTAGCAAATCTTCGTAGCGCTGCCGCTTTCCTCTTTCCTCCCATCGGCTTCACCTCGCCAAGGGCAAGGCCCAGGCTGGTTTTAGGCAGTTCCTCCCAGAAGAAGCGGTCGAGGCGTTTTTTAATCCTTTTATCATCGCCGGCTTTAAGTGCTAGGATTTCTTGCTCTATCTCTGCCATCATGGTGAGATCCTCTTCACTCGCCAGGCTCCGATAGCGGTCGATAGGAAATCGAGTACAGGCAAGTTTCTCAGTGGCTATGCCTACCCGCTGCATGATGCGATTGGCGTATTGCTCGTAGCTGGTGCTAATGCAGAAAACCTGCCAGTGCTTCAGGCCGGCGATAAGCTCCGTGGCACCCTCAACGATAGCTGCACCCTCGGCAAGCCCGCTGATATCCTCCTCTGCGATGCCGTGATGGAGCAGGAAGGGAACGATGAGTGCCAGGGTATCTCCCGGTTCGTAGCCCTCCCTGCCTTCCATGGCGAGGAGGTCATCATAGCGGCTTATGACCTCGAAGATGTCCCCACCATTTGGAAAGAGCCTCATCAGCTCATAGGCGTTATCCTGAATCGATAGGGGTCCTTCCATATCGAAGAAGATGAGGTTCATAACTTTACCTTCGTAGGCTTCCCCCCTTCAATTATAACTTTATGTGCTCTACTGAGTATCCGACTGCCCAACTCCAGTCCATTACTGAAACGTTTTATAGAGACTTCCTCCGTGAAATCAATAGAAGATTGGAGCAACTCAAGTGTGAGCTTCTCTAGCTCTTCATCTAGGCCACCAATTGCAGCAAGTCCTAACCATGCGTCAGACTGAATTAATTCGCTCAATTGCCATGAATAGGAACGAATTTCCTCAAGCACTTTCAATGATTTCTGATTAAGTTGTAGTAGTTGTTCATTTGCCTTTATAAGCTTTTCCAAGTGTTCCTTATTGTTGCTTTCCTTATATTTCCTATCCAATTTTCTCGCCTTACTCTTGCTTTCTTCACACTGCTTTTCGAGATCCCTCTCAATTTCCTTTTTAATTCTCAGCTGGAAGCATAGCTGCATATGTCTATTCACGTGCTCAACAAGAGGCAAAATACGTTTCTCTCTATATTCCTTTGCCCATTCCTCCCTTTTTCCACGCATTGATAAATAATAACCTAAACCAGTGCCAGCAAGTGTGCCTGCGAGTATAAGGACTCCAAGAATGATTTCGAGTGTCATGAGACCTGCCCCTATAAAGTTCCTTTAATAGCTTGGTCTATTTCGTCACTCAGGTTATATCCAGTAATAGGCTTTCCATCACTGTTAACCACATTTCCCCCAGCTATCCTCACCTTGCCCTCGCTAAAGGCTTTTATAGTGGCAATGATTAGCGGGAACTCTCGCGCCAGGCCATACCTTCGGATCTCCTGGAAGAGGGGATTTCTCTCGCCTTCCTGCTTTTTCACCTCCGATATAGAACGCCCTTTTAGCTCATCCCAGTATCTATCGAATGGCTGGCCCTGGAGCGAAAAAGTGCAGTAGGCAACTGGCGGGCCCTCATCAAGCTGGGGGGTGACCAGGTGCATCATCGTGCCGCTTTCTTCCGCCTTGCTTTCTATGAGCTGCCAGATGACCTCCTGCCAGGTCCCTTTGGGACCGCCGGGGGCGGCGGGGTGAAGATTTATCATGGGGTAGCGTTGGCACATCTCCTCGCCGACGATGAGCATGTACCCGGCGAGGACGCAAAGGTCAGGGCCAGGACGAGAACCCTCAAGCTTCCGTATCGCCTCTTTTTCGAATTCCCCTCTCCACCTCTCCACATTACTTTTCTTTAACCTTTTAGACGATAGGCAGATGAGCGGTATTCGGTAGCTCTTGACTAGTTCGAAAAAGAGGTCACTTTCCGCTGTCTCTCCAGGCTCGCGATTGCTGAAGACAAAGGTAATGTCTGCCTTTATCTCGCCTTCCTCTATGCTGTGCCAGACTGCTCGAAGAAGGTGGCGCGCTGCCTCATCACTCCCGGTGGAAAACCATCCGATGCGATAGTCGCCCTTTAGCTCTTCAGCCATAGATTAGCTCATGCTGAATTCGGCCTAGTCATCCTAAGCGCCTTTACCAATTTAACCCTGGTGCTCTGCAGGTGAATCCAGGGGGCAGTTCTATGCCCCATGACCCTTCCCTGCGCAAGAGCGGTTAGGAACTGGTCCCTGTCGTTGAAACTTGGCATCTCCATATAGGCGTTGCCAATCTCGCCAGGGGTATGGGCGTCGCTGCCGGCACTAGCGAGAAGCCCGTGCGCCTGAGCGAAGCGCTCAGCCCTAACAGAGTATCGGAGCAACATGAGGCGTGAATTGAGCACCTCGATTATGTCAATATAGGGCAGTATTTCCTCCAGGGTTTGACGATGAATGGTGGAGTTCCGCAGGCGGTCGAAGGGGTGGGGGATGCCAACCAGCCCGCCTTGCTCCTTGATCCTGCGTGCCGTGTCCCCGGCGGGAAGCCCCTTGGGGATCTCCTCTGATAGAAAGTAACCAATGATCTCTCCAGAACTGGTTTGAATCTCATCGCCCACGATAACCTGGAATGGGGCGATCCGCTGCAGCTTAACGGCACCGGCTATGGTATTGTGGTCGGTTATGGCAATGCAGTTGATTCCAATCTCGAGGCAGCGAGCGATAACCTGCTCCAGCGATGTATTGGAGTCATCGGAGTAAACGGTGTGGAGGTGTAGGTCGGCTCTTATCAAGGGGATTCGCCTTTGCCTTCTAGCCCTTGCTCAGGGAGAGTTTGGATCTGGCTTATCTTGAGCTCGGCGGCATTCAGTTGCTCATTGCATATCTTGGCAAGCCTCATTCCCTCCTCGAAGAGGCCGATGGCCTCCTCCAGTCTCAGCCCGCCTCCCTCCATGGTTTGTGATATCTTCTCTAGTCGCTTTAGCGCTTCTTCGAAGGAAAGCCGTTCATCCATGCCTGGAGTCCTTTCTTGAATCCGGTGACCCTGCTGCTAAATTGGCCATCGCTCACTTTAACCTGGATGGCATCGCCACGGTGAACCTGGTCGATGTGGCAAATAACCTCATTGGTGGCGGAATGCTGTACCAGCGCGTAGCCGCGTCCCAGGGTGGCGAGCGGACTCAGCGAACCGAGCTTCAGCTCTTGGCCACGGAGTTTCTCCCGGCTTATGTTGGCGAAGTTGCTAAGGTGTATTGAGGTAACCCTGGTGAGCTCGTCGATGCGCTGGCGATACTGCCCGAACTCCCTTGAAAGGGCGGCTACCAGCGTCCTGCTGAGGGATTGGAGGCGCGCTTCGAGTTCGGCACGCTGGGGAACGGCAAGCTCCGCTGCCGCCGAAGGAGTGGGCGCGCGCTTGTCGGCGACAAAATCGGCGATTGTGAAATCGGTGTCATGGCCTATCCCGCTGACCACCGGTGCCCTGCTGGCATATATAGCACGTGCCACCTTTTCCTCATTGAAAGCCCATAGCTCCTCGAGGGAGCCCCCGCCGCGTGCCAGGATCACCAGGTCGATTTCCTCGGTACGGTTTATAGCATCGAAGGCCTGAACGATGCCCGGTGCTGCAGCATCCCCCTGCACCTGGGTTGGGGCAAGAACGAGCTCAACTAGGGGATAGCGCCTGCTTATTATATTGATGATATCATGGAGTGCGGCGCTATCGGGCGAGGTGATCACTCCGATACGTCTGGGGAAGGAGGGTAGAGCCCGCTTTCGCGCCTGCTCGAATAGCCCTTCATCCGCCAGTTTTGCCTTGAGGCGCTCAAACTCAAGCTGAAGCATGCCTACCCCTTCCGGCTGCACCACATCAACATAGAACTGAAGGGCACCGGAGACTTCATAGATGGAAATGCGCCCGTGCGCCACCGCTGCCGACCCATTTTCCAGAGTGACGGCTAGTTTTGGCCTGAAGAACACACACCGCAACTGGCTGGCCTCGTCCTTAAGTGTAAAGTAGAGGTGCCCCGCTGCTGACTCCAACAGATTGGAGATCTCGCCGCTGATCCAGAGGTCGACAAGCAGTCTATCGGACTCCAGGAGTTCCCGCAGGTACCCGGTTACCTCGGCTACCGAATAGACCTTCATCTAGCTTTCCCTTGTTATGTATTCTCCGGTGCGCGTATCCACGCGAATGATATCACCGCTATTTACGAAAAGGGGAACCTGGATGGTGATGCCTGTCTCTAGCCTGGCGGGCTTGTTCAGATTGGTTGCCGTATCCCCCCTGAATCCGGGTTCCGTTTCCACAACCTCAAGCGCCAATGAGTTGGGTAGTTCCACGTCTATCGGTTGGTCCTGGTAAAAGAGCAACTCCAGTGACACCCCTTCCTTGAGATAGTTTATGGCGTCGCCGAGCTGCTCACGATTGAGTAGGGTCTGCTCGTAGCTTTCCGTATCCATGAAGTAAAAAAGGTCGCCGTCGCTATAAAGGTATTGTACCACGTGGCGGTCTAACCTGGCTCGGTGGAATTTCTCACCCGCCTGGAATGTGCGCTCGGTGGTGTGACCTCCGCGGATATCGCGAAGCTTCAGCCTGACCTGAGCACTGCCCCGCCCTATCTTGATATGCTGCCAGTCAATGATCTGATAAAGCTCACCCTCCAGCTCGATGGTAATCCCTTTCTTAAGCTCGCCTGTGCTGATCATTCTTTCTCACCCTTTCCCGAACTATTTATAATTAGTTGTGATATTTAGAAAGCTATTGTGGCATCAGTTTATCTTCCTGGCTCTGGAGAGCACCTTAACTCTCCCCTGCTCCAAGATTACCACGTCCTCGATCCGCACCCCGCCCCAGCCATTTATATAGATGCCGGGCTCTATGGTGAAGACCATGCCCTCGGCCAGCACATCTTCGGAGCCTCTCCCCAGGTGTGGCGCTTCATGGGCGGCTAACCCGATGCCGTGCCCCAGTCCATGCCCAAAATTCTCACCATAGCCCCCCTGTTCTATAACTGTTCTGGCCAGGCCGTCCGCCTGCTCCCCATTCATCCCCGCCTCGATGGTGGCGATGGCTGTGAGCTGGGCACCGAGGACAAGGTCATAAATTTTACCGAATTTTTTATCCTCATTCCCAAGGCAGATGGTTCTGGAGAGATCGCTGGAATAGCCAGCAACGCGGGCACCCATGTCGATGACCACAGGCTCCCCGGTAAGCATGGCGCGGTCAGTGGGATGGTGATGTGGGAGGGCAGAATTGGGGCCTGAGGCAACGATGGCATCGAAGGGGACACCTTCGCTGCCCTTTTCCCTGAGTAACCTCTCTATTTGCCATGCTGCCTCTTTCTCGGTCATCCCAGGACGTAGCAACGACGTAAACTCCTCAAAAGCATCATCTGAGATCTCCACCGCCTTCAGCATAAATTCCCTCTCCCCATCATCCTTCTCCGCACGCAGAGATTCCACGATTCCCTCTGTGGGCACTATTTCGCTTTTTGGGCCTGTGGCTGCTACCAGCCTTCTATATGTGGCAATGGAGAGGTCGTTTGCCTCCACGCCGACTCTTTTTACCTTGAGGGAGGATATGAGTTCGGGTAGCCACCTCGAAGGGTCTCCCTCGGTTTGAAGAGTTTTATAATCCGGAGCCTGGCTCTTCGCCTGCTCGATATAGCGGAAGTCGGTGGCCAGTATGGCACTCTTCTCTGATATAAGGAGGAATCCAGCCGAACCGGTGAACCCGCTTAGGTAGCGGCGATTCTCTTTCTGAGATATCAAGCTAGCATCAAACCCCGCTTCTCCATTGACAAAAAGCTGCTCGCGCAGCCTCTCCAGGCGATGGCTCATTTACTCTCTTTCGATCTGGTGACCAGTATCTCCAGGGCGTCGATATAACCCTGTATGCCTTTGCCTGTGATCTGCTTCTGGGCGATGGGCACGATCACCGACTCATGCCGCCACTCCTCTCTGGCGTGGATATCCGATAGGTGCACCTCGACCACGGGGAGGGCGCTGTCTTCGAGGGCATCCCTCAGTGAGAGGCCGTAATGGGTGAGCGCCCCGGGGTTGATGATGATGCCTGCTGCTTCTGGTGTTTTGGCCTGGATAAAGTCGATGAGTGCTCCCTCGCTGTTCGACTGGAAGGCCAAAATTTCTACACCAAGTTCCTTGGCCTTTTTTACCACCAGGGACTCCAGCTCAGAGAGAGTCTGGTCGCCATAAATGGCGGGGTCTCTCTTGCCCAGCATGTTCAGATTCGGCCCGTGGATCAACAGGATTTTCATACTATTCCCCGTCTTTCCGTGCCCTGGGATGGGCTGCCAGATATACCTTTCGCGCCTGGCTCTGTGTGACATGGGTATAGATCTGGGTGGTTGCGAGGTTGGCATGGCCCAGGAGCTCCTGAACAACCCGCAGGTCGGCGCCACCGTCAAGGAGGTGGGTGGCAAAGCTATGGCGCATCATGTGGGGGAATACCCTTTTACCAAGTCCTGCCGCTAGGGCATATCTTGAGATTGCCTTCTGCAAGAATCGCTCCGATAGCCTTTTGCCGTATCGATTGATAAACAGGGCGTTAGTACTTGAATTACCCTGTAGTTCACGGCGGCCATTATGAATATACCGATCGAGGGCGGTGGCTGCCGGCTTGCCCATTAGCACCATACGCTCCTTGGAGCCCTTGCCCCAGACGCGAACCTCATGCGCTTCGATATTAACGTTTTCAAGGTCAAGGCCCACTATCTCGCTTACCCTTATCCCGGAGGCATAGAGGAGCTCAAGCATCGCCCGGTCTCGCTGCCCCTGGGGGGTGGTGGTAACGGGCGTCTCCAGGAGTCGGACGACCTCGTTGCTAGATAGGAAGGAGGGCAATCTCTTTTCAAGCTTGGGAGAGGAGACGGTGAGCAGTGGGTTTGAGGATGTGAAATTACGTTGCATCAAATAGAAGTAAAAAGAACGTAGTGCGCTCAGTTTGCGGGACAAGCTGGATTTCTCAAATCCCTGCTCTTGTAGTGAGGCGATGTAGCGCCGCAGCAGTTTTCGATCTACATCCTCGAGAGTGGCAACATTCTCCATGTTAAGGAACTCCAGGAAGTGGCGCAGGTCATGGGTATAATTACGCACCGTGTATGGTGAGGCATGGCGCTCCACCTCAAGGTAGCGTATGTAGTTATTAAGAAGTTTCTCCACGCTTTCCTTACTTTGGATTAGCGGGATCATACCTTGAGAGCCTCTCTCTCCAGCCCATCTGCTCTGCTGCTGAACTCACATTTTGTGCATCTTGCCATTGTCTTGCCTCGCATCACCAGCAGCCCGCCGCACTCAGGGCAGGGCTGTGAGATAGGCCTGCCGCCCGAGGTGAAATCGCAATCGGGATAGCCTGAGCAGCCGTAGAAGGTGCGCTTTTTCCTGCTCTGCCGCACAACCAATTCGCTGCCACATTTGGGGCAGGCGACGCCGATTTTTACCAGGAGCGGTTTTGTGTTCTTGCATTCCGGGTAGCCTGAGCAGGCTATAAACCTCCCGTAGCGTCCCAGCTTAATCACCATAGGTCTGCCGCATAGTGTGCAGATCTCGTCTGTGGGTTGGTCCGCTATCTTGACCCTTTCCATTTTTTCTTTTGCCGCCTGCAGCGCCTTTTCAAAGGGGTCATAAAACTCCTCGAGGAAGGGGACCCACTCCCTCTCCCCTTGGGCGATCCGGTCTAGCCCCTTTTCCATCTGAGCGGTAAATCCAAAATCCACGATGTCGGGGAAATGCTGGCAAAGCATATCGCTCACCAGAAGCCCGAGTTCCGTGGGGTAGAATCTGCCACTATCCTGCTCCACGTAACCCCTCTCCTGAACGGTGGCAATTGTGGGGGCGTAGGTTGAAGGTCGTCCGATTCCTTTCTCCTCCAGCGACTTGACCAGGGTTGCCGCTGTATAGCGGTGCGGTGGCTGGGTAAAGTGCTGCTCTGGTAATAGTCCCAGAAGCTTAAGTGGCTCGTCTCTGGCCAACTCAGGGAGGGGAGACTTCTCCTTTTCCACCTCAGCTTCATCCTTTCCCTCACTATAGAGGATAGTAAAACCGGGGAACTTCATAGTGGAACTGGTAGCCCTAAGCAGATAGGGTTTTTGGCTTTTTCCACCCATTGCCTCTATGTCCACCGCGGTGGTATCGAGTATGGCGGGGGACATCTGGCTAGAGACCATCCGCTTCCAGATGAGCTCATAGAGCCTGAATTGATCCCTGGTGAGATAGCCCTTAATCGCTTCAGGTTCCCGCCCTATCGAGGTAGGCCGGATAGCCTCGTGGGCCTCCTGAGCGCCCTTCGCCTTCTTGCTGAAGATACGAGGGCGGGTTGGCATGAACTTAGCGCCATATTTTCCCCTGATATATGTGCGCGTTTCCTCCAGTGCTGTGGGGGCCACCCTGACCGAATCGGTGCGCATGTAAGTAATCAGTCCTACCGATCCCTCTTTACCTATTGACAGGCCTTCGTAGAGCTGCTGAGCGAGAGCCATGGTGCGCTTGGCGCTGAGACGAAGTTTGCGCCACCCCTCCTGCTGCAGGGTGCTGGTGGTGAAAGGTGGCGCTGGATGGCGAGCCACATCCTTTTTCCGCACCTGTGCCACGGTGTAGCTTGCATGCTTGAGCTGGGAGACAATCCTTTCCGCCTCCTCGCTGCTTCCAATATCGATCTTCTTGCCATCGACAGAACCGATAAGAGTAGCGGTAAAGCCCTCTTTTGTGGCAACCTTTTCAAGCTGGGCATCGATGGACCAGTACTCCTGTGGTATGAAGCTCTCGATCTCCCGTTCCCGGTCAACGATCATTCTCAAGGCCACCGATTGTACCCTTCCTGCCGAAAGCCCGCGTCTAACCTTCTGCCCCAGGAGAGGGCTTATCTTATAGCCAACCAGTCTGTCTAGGATGCGGCGCGCCTGCTGGGCATGAACCATGTCCATGTCGATATCCCTGGGGTGGCGAAAGGCTTCGGCCACTGCATCCACGGTGAGTTCATGGAAAACCACCCGCTTAACTGTCATACTGTCCAGCTTAGCTGCATGAACCAGATGCCAGGAAATGGCCTCACCCTCTCGATCGGGGTCGGTGGCGAGGAATATCGCAGTAGTCCCCTTTGCTGACTCCTTTATTTCCTTTATCACCGCTCTCTTCTCATGGGGAACCTCATACCTGGGGGTGAAGCCCCTTTTTACATCAACCCCCAAACTCTTCTTGGGCAGATCTCGCACGTGTCCCACCGAGGCTTTCACGCTATAGCTGCTACCCAGCATCTTGCTGACCGTCCTGGCTTTAGCTGGAGATTCGACGATGACTAAATTTTTCGCCACTATTCCACCCTAATCCGGTAGTCCGCCCTGGCCTCACGGGCAATGATATAGTTCATACCGCCAACCTGCTTTACCATTCCTTTAAGCTCCATCATAGACAAGGCGCTCGAGACTGTAGCGATAGGGAGGCGTGACTGGTGTCCCACCTCATCGATATGGGTTGGCTCCGGGGAGAGGTTTCGCAATATCTGCAAAATTATGGACTCGGTCTCCGTGGCGGGGACGATCTCCTTCACCTCAATTTGTTGCACTGCCATTGTGAGGTTGAGCTCCTCAAGTATATCATTAGCCCCACTCACCAGCTTGGCCCCCTCCTGTATCAATCGGTTGGTTCCCCGGCTCACTGCGGATAGCACGCTCCCGGGGATGGCGAAGACCTCGCGGTTTTGCTCAAGAGCGTGGCCTGCGGTGATCAGGGCGCCGCTTACTTCCCCAGCCTCCACTACTAAAACCCCAAGGCTTAGCCCGCTCATGATCCTGTTTCTCAGGGGGAAGTTCTCTCGCCTGGGAGTGGTGCCCAGGGGAAATTCGCTTATAAGCGCCCCGTTCTCCATAATCTGGCGTGCCAGTTTCACGTGCTCTCTAGGATAGACGATATCCAGGCTGCAGCCGAAGACTGCGATGCTCCGCCCCCCGGAATCCAGGGCAGCGCGGTGAGCGGTGGCATCGATCCCTTTAGCCAGGCCGCTAACGATGGTGATCCTGTTTCGCGCCAGATCACCCACGATCTGTTCGGCAACCTCCCTCCCGTAGTAAGTAGGGCGGCGGGTGCCTACCACTGCCAGGCACCAATCATCCTCAGGGGCAAGGTTTCCCCTAATATAGAGCACCGGGGGAGGGTCGTATATCTCCTTCAGTCTGGAGGGGTAGGCCTCATCTTTAATGGTGAGCACAGTTACCTTGTAACGCTCCAGCTTCTCCATCTCGGCATCGAGGGAGATCTTGGGGCGATTTGATATGACCGCCTCGATGGAGCGGCTGTCCAGCCCGGCTGTCTCGAGCTCGGTGGCACTTGCCTGCCAGGCACGCTCAAGCTTACCGAAATACTGCTCAAGTCGTGAGAGCCTGACCCGCCCGATCCCCGGAATCAGGGTGAAACCTACCCAGTACTTTGTATCGCTCATAAGTTAGATTATTGTAGCACAGTCATTGGAGCAAGCCAAATACCCCTGCGATACGAAGCAGGGGTATTTGAGTAGTTAGTGCTATTGGTGGGGAATAATAACGGGTTTTATTGAAGATAGCCTAATGGCCGGCGCGAGGTCTGTTTCAGTTTGGCGAAGTAGTCCTTGTTTTCTGCCTCCCACCTCTTGATTATGTCGCGCCCCATATGCCTGAGGCCAACATCCATCCACCGCCCCCTGAGGAACAGTTTGGTCATGTTGACCCGCGAATAGTACTTTTTTAGGGCTTGCAGTGTTTGTCGCTGCATCTCCACGGGCGATAGATTATCAGGCAAGTGGACCACGTGGCCGCCATCGAATAGTTGCCAGTCGCTGGGAAACTTGTCGGTGATAAATCGACCGCTGCTCTTTACTGCGTTATGAAGCTTGCTGCCTATAATGGGGACCAGAATACAAAGCTGTAGGCTGTCTACTCCTAGTCTATGGTAGATGTCGGTATAGCCGTCCGATATGAACATACCGTGCACTTTTATGCCATACTTGTGTAGCATCTTGATGCAGAAACTGATGTCCTCCGGGGTTTGTTTCTTATTGTATTTCTTCAGCACCTCCGGGTTTACCGACTCGAAGCCGATACACAGTTGATTACAGTTTGCCCTGGCCATCAGTTCCACCAGTTCCTCATCCTTGGCCACATCTGCCCTGACCTGCGCTATCCACTTAGGGGTTATCTTATTCTCGATCATCTTCTCTAGCAGGTCCTTTGTTCTGGCCTTATTTGCATCGAAATTGTCATCGTAAAAGAAAATGCGCCGGTGCTCGAACCGTGATATCTCTTCAATAACGCTATCCGTAGAGCGGTAGCGGTATTTCCTGCCGAACATAGCGGTGACGGAGCAGAAGGTGCAGTCAAAGGGACAGCCCCTCGATGTAGAAACCGGGGTGATCTGCATGCGTTTCTTATTAGTATTTATCCCGTCAACTATGGAGAAATCGGGAAAGGGCAGAGTATCAAGATTCTCCAGCGGGCTGCCAGTGATAATCTTCTCCCCGCCATTACTGACCAGATCACATATTACTGACTCCGCTTCCCCGGTTACCACGTGATCAGCGTATTGGGCTGCCTCCTCGGGGACAAACGTAGCATGGCTGCCGCCGATGATCACCCTTCCCCTGGGATTGAGCTGCCTGAATCTCTCGGCTATCTCATAGCCGTGGGGGGCGGTGGCCGTTATCATTGATAATCCTAAGACATCCGAGTCTTTGATCCGGGAATAGTCGATCTCCTTCATGTTCTCGTTGTAGACGGTTACGTCGTGACCCTCGTTTTTAAGTATGGTACCGAGGTATATGGGTCCGAGCAGTGGCAGGTATTTAATAAAAGCGCTGTAGAAATTGTAGAAAGGGGTCTTTGGCTCAATGAAGGAGATCTTCATATTTTCCTCCAGGTACTTTGCTGAATTGGTGCATTATAACACAGTACTAACTCGCAGGCAAATTCCCTTTTTATACCGCTCGATACGCTGTGCCAGTTATATCTCTTCATTATATATAGGGGCATAATCAAACGACCTTTCATTGTGATATATAAGAGCATAGCCTAATTTAATCATATGAAGAAACGCGGTGGTTTTGAATTAGCTTCTGGTTTCATCTCAGCGGCTATAGAGGTCAAAAAACAGCGGAGAGGGTGGGATTCGAACCCACGGTCGCCAAAGGCGACACGCGCTCTCCAGGCGCGCCTGATCGGCCACTCCAGCACCTCTCCGAAAAAGGAGCAATACCGCTTGCTGTAGCTAGTGCGGAAAAAGCGGAGAGGGTGGGATTCGAACCCACGCTCGCTAAAAGCGAGACCGCTTTTCGAGAGCGGCACCATCAACCACTCGGACACCTCTCCTAGCTTCAGATTCTACCTCAAAACTACCCGTCTGGGCAAGTTTGCTAACATTTTGCTAACGGATCCCGATTAATGATACTTCAATTGGAGCTTCTTGCAGACCCTCCTCGAACCGGCGGGCTGCGGCTTCTTGTAGTCCAGGTAGCACGTGGGAATATGTGTCAAGCGTTATAGATATCGAGCTGTGCCCCAATCGTTCTTGGACGATTTTGGGGTGAATTCCCTGGCGCAGCAAGATTGTAGCGTGAGCATGCCGCAGGTCGTGTAGCCTAATGTCGTATAGTCCAACTAGCCGTGCTATTGAGGACAAGGCTCTAGTGACACTGTTGGGTCTAATAGGTTTACCATCCGGGTGTGAAAACACCAAGTCTGTTGGTGCCAGGGTTTTTCCAAGTGATTTTTGAACATTTTCTTGCGTTGCCCTGTGTTCTCGAAGCAGGATTGCCAGCGATGGGGGTAGTGCTATCTGGCGGCGGCCCCGTTTAGTCTTAGGTTCCCTAAATATATATTCTCCGGTACGAAGCTGTTGTAGCGTTTGTACAACAGACAGCGTGGCAAGGTCCAAATAAACGTCACACCAGCGTAGGCCTAGCAGTTCACCTCTGCGTAGGCCAGTATATAGGGCTGTAAAGAAAATGGGATGATATGGTGTGCCTCTGGATGCTTCTACTAGCAGGCGCGCTTCGCTTGGGCCCAGTACAGCCGCTTCCTTGTTCCTTGGACGAGGCGGGTCAACAGCCTCGGCTACGTTCCGAATAAGGACACCCTGCCTTACGCCGTGCTTCAAGGCCTCATAAAGTATCCTGTGATGTTTGAGGACTGTTCGTGCTGAAAGCCCTCCTTTACCATCTCGTCTTCCCGACTCTAAGGCGTCCGCGTAGTATTTTTGGATGTGTCGGGGCTGCAAATTCGGTAGCGGGATCGATCCTAGTGCTGGAATAAGGTGCCCTCGCACGATTTCCTCATAGCGCTCACGGGTCTTGGGTGCGGTATTTATGGCCACATAGCCCTGAAGCCACTGCTGTAGATATTCTGCGACTGTTAAACGATTGGGCTTCACATATGTGCCCTTGTCCAGGCCGACTAGCATCTCACGCATCGCTTGCTCGGCGTCCCTCTTGGTGCCTCTGACGGTGTGCCACTGCTGGCAACGTTTTCCCGTCTCAGGGTCTCGACCCACGTCAATCACGATGGCCCATGAACCTTTAGTGCGTTGTCGTATGTGTCCCCTCATTGCTTATCTCCTTCATATGGTTAGATATGTTATTCCAAGCCGGGGTTTTTACTCAAGCTAGGCTTGAACTTAGTTAAACTCCTGCTGCCGACTTGCGCCCCTGATACTTCGAGAAAAAATACTCAAATTTGGCTTCACCCAGTTGGCGCTCGATGATCTTGAAAAACCAGAGCCAAGCCTCGAGTTCCATGTCCTCGCCGGCGTCACGTGCTTTCCATAAGACAGGTATAAGCCCGGAGGCCATTTGCTGCAGAGAGGCCTCTTCAATTGTAGGTAGTGTCTTGCGGCTTTCCTCAATGATCATTTGACTAAGTTTGTCACGATCGATTCCCTTTTCCCACTTCTCCATTGCTCTAATGCTGGGGGGGTCTGTATTGAATTTTTCCTTGATACTCTTCTGCACCTCTTTCCAAGGTTTACCTGAGCGCCGCTCATCCAAGGCATATAGTTTCACATGCAGGGTAAATCTCTGCATCATACGCCTCCTTACGCTAAAAAAGTCCTTGACACACCATTATCTGGGTATTATAATAAAAAATAAATAGCGTATCTAATACGAACTTTAGTATATCATAAAGTACGCCTTTTGTCAAGATGTGGTGACATAGAATGGACGAGACCAGATTGACCATAACAGTGGAGGAAGCTGCCCGCCTTCTCGGTATTAGCCGGGGGCTGGCCTACGACATGGCGCGCATCGGCAAGATACCAACCATACGGTTCGGCAGGCGGCTGCTGGTGCCACGGCGGGTGTTATATCGGCTGCTCGATGAATCTATCAAAGGAGGAGGTAATGATAATGAAAGGACGTAAAGGAAAAACAAAGCCGCCTAGCAGGCAGAAATACGAACAAGAGAATCCTACTATAAGCTTTCGGCTCCCCAAAGCCCTTAAGGAACGTTTAATCAGGCATCTATCTGCTGCAGGGCAATCTTTCGCTGATTTTGTGAAAAGCATCTTGGATAAGGAAGAGGCCTTGGTTAAAGAGCGAGTTAATGCCCTTGTTAAGAAGCGCTTCGGTGTAATCGAAAAACGGCTTGATCAAATTGACAGTGTTATTTGGGAAGCTATGTTTACGTTGGAAGACAACAATCTGGAGATCTCTTGCCCACGATGTATAAAGCATGGCGGTTACAAATTATTTCTTGCCGAGGGATATCAGATAGAGCCTGATGGGGACCGGCTGATAATTTCGACTTGGAAGTGCCCTAGATGCGGGTGGTATCTTGACTTTAAGGGAAGAATAGATCCGAACTCCTTGAAGTGGGACGATGCCAAAGCTGCGATTGCAGAATTGGTATGTCGAAGAACTTCATAAAAGTAAAAGAGTTGAGTGGCCAATGAGAACCTATTTAGCGATAGAGGAGGTTGAAAGGCTTGAGGCAGCTGCAATGTGCCTGAGGGACAGGCTTCTTATCCGGCTCCTGGCCCATCTTGGCTGCCGCATCAGCGAGGCCCTTGCCCTCACGGTGGATGATATCGACCTCGGAAAGGGCATGGTAACCATCCAGCACCTAAAGTTGCGGATCAAGGCTGCCTGTCCCAAATGCGGTGCCCGGCTCAGTAGGACCCACACCTTCTGCCCCGGGTGCTGCGCGAAAGTGGAGCAGGTGGTAGCGAAGGAGCAGGAGCACCGCAGGGTGAGAACTCTGCCGCTGGATGATGACACTATCAAGCTACTAAAGAAGTACATTAAACGCGGCGGCCCTGTAACCCGAAATAGCAGGCGCTTGATATTCGGCATCAACCGGCACCGAGCGTGGCAGGTAGTTCGTGACTGCGCCGACACGGCTGGCCTCGGAGACCTGGTGAACCCGACCACCGGTAAAAAGCAGGGCATAAGCCCCCACCGCCTGCGGGACGCGTTTGCGGTCCATGCGGTCAAGCTGGATGACTCGGGTGATGGGCTGAGGCTACTCCAGGAGCACCTTGGCCATACTAGCTTCAACACCACTGCCAGATACAGGAAGGTAGCCGGAGAGGAACATCGGGAGTGGTACCAGAAGCTATGGGAAAAAGGAGAGGACGGTGGTTGACACCCTGAGGCCCAGAAGGGGTGGTTTCCTGCGCCCCTTCGGCTGTGGGTGGTTCATTCGGGAGTTCCTCATGGGGCACGGGCCCTGTGATTCCCCCAAAATAGACCCCGATATCGGCGCACCGCAGTCAGAAATCTTCTATCAATACAAGACGGCCCTCCTGCGGAATATGGCGCTGGATAAGGCTACCAGGGAGGAAGAGCGGCGGGCCAAGCGCGAGAAGCGAGCTATTCGCCCCGAGGAGATCGAGAAACTGACCGAAAGATACACGGCCCACATTCCCTATAAGACCAGCAGCTGCACCTACCACTCCTTCGTCGTCTACTTCTCCAACCTGCAGAGATTGGGCTGGGTGGAGTTTACCGGAAAAGAGGAGACCTCAGCCTTCCAGGATCATTATCCGCCGGGACCACCCCGCAAATATTTCCGCCTGACCAGGGCTGGTCGTGAAGCCCCCGATGCCGCCTGGTCAAACCCCCTGTTTGCCCTCTACGGTGAGAGCTGACCGTATCCCCCAGGGCGGGGAAGCCCCCTCTTTTTTAATATCACTGATATATATTGTTTAATTTATTTTCATGAAAATATAGGTTCATTCTAATAATGAACCAAAGGACATTTTGTGCAATGCTAAATATGGTAAACGACAGCACCTTAACAATTGAATAAAGCCAGAGCCTTGAACGCTTGCCCCAATTAAAAGCCCTAGCCAGTTGTAGCTAGCTAGGGCAATCTAGCAAGGAAGGAGCACCCGCCAATGCTAGACTGGGATAAGTATAGCGCAGTAGCGGAGCGTTTTCAATTTAAGGCACAGTATCAGGATAGGGAAGATTTGAAGCACAACATCATCCTGGCGCTTGCCAACCAGAGGATAAGGAATAGCCAAAACGGCGATAATCCATTGACCAAGCCTGCCATGCTGCGGATAGCAAGCCATACCGTTGCCGACTACTACCGAGACTTAAGGCGTAACGCAAAGATAAGCCTTAACACCGAGAGCGATGATGGTGAGGGCAACACGGTAGAGTTGCTGGACACCATAGCCGATGATAAGGCGATAGACGTTGAGGCATGGATAGACGCCAGGGTATGGCTCATGGGTTGTCCAAAGAGGCTATCCCAGATTGCCCATAAGAGGGTAAACGGTATTGCACTAGAGCCTAGCGATAAGATGTATCTAGGGCGGTTTAGGCGGAAAGAGGCGAAAAAACTATTTTAGTCGTTACTTTTTACCCCCCCAAATCGCTTATATAAGTGGGAGCACCGTTTAGGCTAGCGTGTTGCAGCTAGGCGGTTAGCTTACTACTAGGGAGGCAAGGCGGAATTGCCCACCGCCTGGTCTCTTAAAGGGGGGTTAGTGGAAAAACTTAATATTGAGGGCAAGCGTTCAGGCGAAGGCT
>DATKYK010000035.1 GCA_035528575.1 Dehalococcoidia bacterium
CACGCTCCGTCGGTGATCGGCGGGCAGTCGTGCTTTCGCAGGGGCGACGCGATCGTCGGTGCTTCCAGCAACGCGTCGGGATCCGGCCGACCCGAGAGTTGCGCCAGAGGATTGCTCTCCGCATGCCGCAGATTACGCACCGCAATATCGGCGAAGTCGCGCTCCGTACACAATCCGGCGTCAAGGAGCGCCCGCGCTTGTAGAGCGGCCTGGGAAATCGTATCCGGCCACAGGGGGGTCTCCAGGTACGGATCGTTCATCAGAACCATTACCTCACGAGGTGAGCTCATGCTCTGGCGGCCAAATCCGTAGACGAGGGAAACCTCGATCTCCTCGTGGCAGAGCATCTTCACCCATGCCTCGTAAAGGGCCCATGCCGCCTCGCCCTCGATATGGGATTCCTGGATCGGAGGCCAGGCACCCAGTGCGTCGATGGCCATCACCCAAGAGAAAGAATATCCTGCCAGAAAGTCCGAGGAGCCGGAGCAGGTAAAGTCCACGTCACTGCGAGATATACCAACCCCTTTTAGTACATCTGCCACGACTGGGGCCACCATCTCGGCATCGTTTCGATGCAGCTCTTTTCGCCGGTTCGGCGTCTGCCCGAAGGCTATAATAGCAACCTCACGCATATGACTTCTTCCGGATCTCGTCCATGATTGTCCCGATCGGTAGGTCAGCTTCCCCTGTCGGCTTGAAATATCGGATATTCTCCAGCGACTCGGTCCACTCCGAAGGGTCCTTCCATACGGCCGCCACCCTCATCCCGGGCCGCATCTCTTCAACCGGGCATTCCTGGATCAGGTGCATGATGGCGCTGTCGGCGCCATCCAGAACGATGTAGGCGTAAGCGTATGGAATCTCTAGGACCTGGTCGTAAAACTTGATGTTGACGATACAGTAAGTGTAGACCACACCCCGATCGGGGAGCTCGACGAGCTCGCTCATGGGCGATGCGGTATCGACGGACGTGAGTCGGGGGGGAACGTAGACCTTACCGGTGTCGGGGCAGCGTGACCCCAAAATTCGTCCTTCCCGAATGGCGCGCATGAACGTGCTCGACCCCACCCCAATCGAGTAGTCGTAGTGTACCGCGATAGGTGTCTTGATGGATGTGACCGGTTTTTGTGCCTCAGCCATGCTCATTCCTCCGGCACGAAGCAGGCAATATCGCGTATGCCACCTTGCCGCTCATCACAGAAGCGGGGAACGACTCGCATCCCGGTTCGCATGGCAGACTCGCTGCCAGCGTCTACGGCGTGTAGAAGAGCCGAGTCAGCGCCATCCAGCTTGATGAGCGCCCAGGCGAAGGGGCGCTCCAGCGGATTGCCCGGACGGGGCTCGTGCAGCCAGGTCCAACTCGTGACGCAACCCGCTGGCCCCACCTCCACGAGATCGTCCACCGACAGATCCTCCAGCGAGTCCGGGTCCACTTCTACCGGGGGGCACAGGACTTGGCCCGCAACCGTTTTCACTCCCAAAAGCCGCCCGTGATCGCGGATCTCGGTGAAGAAGCGACCGAGAATCGGTCCCGTCGCCCGTCGGTACGGATACTGGAGGACATGTTCGCCTCGAAGTGCCTCCTCGTGATCGTTCAGTTCCATGTATTCTTCGTCCCTCTCCGTAAAGGACCTTCCCTACTATGGCTTCACCTTGGCTGACTCTTTCAGCCTTTTTAATATAGTTAGCCACATCTGATATAAAGAGTCGGGCTCCTCCTTCCCTGGCTCCTCCCAGGGCTTGCCCAGATTCATGTCCTTAGCGATAATCTTGTAGCAGTTGTAGGACTCTGTCGACCCCGAATTTGCCCCCAGATGCCACGCGGCCCCGGTAGCATAGAGATTCTGTATGGGGGTTCTGTGGTTTGCTAGCTCAGGGAGAGGCCTCTTTTCTTCCATTTGATGCGGGACACGGTCGAGGAGTGTCATGCACCCATCGGGCCCCAGGTTCTTCATCCGGAGGTGATCGTAGGGGGTGCTATAGTCGCTGCCGATAACGTTATCCCAGGTCATATTGGGGGCGTGCTTGTGCCAAATACCCATCAGCTCTTCAGCATACCGCTTCTTTATCTCCAGCCACTCTCTCTCAGTATGGGCAGAGGCGGGCGGACCAAGTTGCTCGTGACCGGCGATATGTTTCCCCGCGGGCGCATAGCTGGGGTCAACCAGGCTATGGCTCCAAACAGTGGGGCAATAGTCCTCCAGTGGGGGAAACTTCTCCAGCCTGGACCAGTAGCATTCTCGGGCTACGTGCATCGGGTCGTTATCCTCTGCCAGCCCAAGATAGAAGCAATCATTTATGTCGGGGTTAAAGGCGGCAGCTTCATACTTTGGAGCCTCATGGAGGGCAAAGGAGTACCACATCAAGCAGCCGAAAACACTTTCCAGAAGATCCACACGCCGCGCCATCCGCTCAGGTATATACTCTCTGCCTATCAAATCGAAGCAAAGTTGCTGCGGGTTCAAGGTGCTTACCACCAACTTTCTCGCCCCAACTTCAGTACCGTCAGCTAGGCGGATGCCTGTGGCAGTTCCATTTTCTATGATGACCTTGTCTACCTCAGCGTGGGTGAAGAACTTGCACCCATTGGCGACTAGAATCTTATGGGCAGCATGAGCTACCTGGTGAGTTCCTCCAATGCAGAAACTTATATTCGGCATTGCGGAGCAGAAACCGAACGTCCAAGCGCCCGCCCCTGGTTGGTTGACATCCATTGACGATCCCAGAATGAACCTCAGATTA
Organism: Dehalococcoidia bacterium; assembly: GCA_035528575.1. Classification (NCBI taxonomy): domain Bacteria; kingdom Bacillati; phylum Chloroflexota; class Dehalococcoidia; species Dehalococcoidia bacterium. The sequence goes on from DATKYK010000035.1 coordinate 2,743, forward strand.
CAGTACTGCAGCTCCTTACTTTCCCATAATTCCTGCACATTCCGGGTATGGGTAGACATGAGGACCAGCGGGTCTGGCTCCACCCCCGCTCCAACCTCCACCAGCTGTGGATAGACGGCTATTTGCCTCTCGAGCACCCCGGGGTCGGCTTTATCCTCAGCGGGCCGAAACATGTAATCCATCTGCACATGCTGCATCTCCTTCGCTAACCATAGTTTCCTGAGTTTGAGCCACTTCTCAGCATCCCTTTCCGAAAACCGGGCAATCTCCTTGGCAGTACGTTCCTGGCTCATATCGTATTTATCACTATAGATGGTGAGGCAGGTCTGATTCTTTCTGAAGATGCCACCAGCGTTACTGAGATGCTGATCGAGCTTGGCACCGTATTCCCAGAATTCAGGGAAATCACGCCAGAGTGGCAGATAGTAAAACGGCATTTGCATTGTGGCGTGGGTATTGACACGAAAACCCGGGGCTGCGCTCTCCTCAGTGGCCAGGCAGCCGCCAATCTCGTGCCTCCGCTCGAATACGCCGACGCTCATCTCGGCATACTTGGTCAGGTACATGGCAAGGAATAGGGCCTTATTCCCTCCCCCAACTATCACTGCATCGAATGTTTCATCGGGCATGATAACCTCCTGTGAAGATATTTCTTTGCTGGAAGGCTAGTGCTAAAACTTGATTACGGTGCGTACTACCTCTCCCCTTTCAAGTTTCCCATAGGCTTCATTGATTTCGTCCAGGTCGCAGTTCTTGGTGATCAGCTTATCAATGGGGAGTTTGCCATCCATATACAAATCAACATATCGTGGCACATCAACAGACGCCCTTACGTCACCCTGGGTAGTCCCGGTAAGGACCTTCCCCAGGAGAAGTTCAAAGGGAGCGATATTGAGCGTGACGCTGATGGGGGGCAATCCAACTACGACGCACTTTCCTCCGCTATGAATGGAGCCGAAGGCCTGCATAATGGCATCCGCGCTACCTACGCACGGGACAGCGTAATCTACCCCTATACCGGTTAGCTCAAAAGCCTTCTGCTGGGGGTTCTCCTGCGATGCATTGACAACGTAGTCGGCCCCGAGGTCTTTGGCCATTTCCAGCTTTGGCTCCAATGTATCAACAGCTATGATCATCCCTGCTCCAGCCAGCTTAGCTGCCATAACTGCACTCAACCCCACGCCACCACAGCCATAGATAACTATGCTTTCGCCAGCCTTTACCCCTGCCGTATTGAGAACAGCACCTATGCCGGTGCTGGTGCCACAGCCCAAGAGGCACACCACGTCAAGGGGGGCATCCTTTCGAACTCTCACTGCTGAACGCTCATGCACTACAGCATATTCAGCAAAGCAGGCCAGGCCAAAAAGATGGTGCAGTTCTTGATCGCCTTTGTGTAAACGTATTCCCCCCCCGGGCAGGGTACCCATGATCTGGATAGGCAGGTTCTCTACGCAAAGGGTGGGTCGACCCACAACGCAGTAGTGGCATTTCCCGCATGAAAACGCTACCATGAGCACCACGTGGTCACCGGGTTGGAGCGTCGTTACACCGGGCCCCACCTTCTCTACAACTCCAGCACCCTCGTGTCCCATCACGACCGGCATGGAAACGGGAATGTCACCTTTCAAGAAGTGGAGGTCGCTGTGACATGTCCCAGCAGCGGTGAGCTTCACCAGTACTTCATTGTCTTGTGGGTCATCAAGGGTAACCTCCTCTACACGCATAGGAGTATTAACCTCATATGATACAGCTGCCTTCATAGTTTGTGCCATCCTTTCTACAGCAATGGAATATGCTATACTAATATTATCTTGGCAACAAATTACCTATACTGTCATCCCGGTTACAAATCTAAAAAGTATCTACAAGGTGACAATGAGGCTACCATGACGGAACAAGAGATATTATAATTGGGAGTCGGCCGCACAGTGCTGGACACAAAGATGGATTGGTCCCTAGACGGATGGCGAGTTTTTCGCCAATCAATCAGTCGATCAGGTGGCGCCGTATAGCGATGGCGGCTGCCTCGGTACGGCTGGTGACACCCATCTTGCGGAGGATACTGGTGACGTGGAACCTCACAGTGGAAGAGCTAATCACCAGCTGTTCCGCTATCTGGGGGTTGCTCTTCCCCTCGGCGACCCTGGTGAGTACTCTGTATTCACTCTCCGTCAGGCGGTATTTCTTCGCCACTGCCGAAGCCGCCAACTCTTCAGCCCATGCTCTTCCGTCCAAAGAGTGCCTACTGATCTTGTGGACTACAACAATGATGCCCTTGACCGTGGGGTTGTGAAGAAGGTTGTTAGCGACCGCATCAACTACACGCCACGTCCCGTCCTTATGCATCACATGGCATTGCGCATGACTACCTGTGTCCTCTCGATTCTGGATCATCTTAGTGAGCCTGCTGGCTACCCTGGGCATATCTTCTGGGTGAATAACCCCGAACGTATCCTTGCCGATAAATTCTCCCGATTCATAGCCCAGAATTCGAGAGATGGACGGGTTCTCGTACAAGACCTCTAGCTCACTGCCTAAGATCACAATTCCATCAGGAGAATTCTCCACAATTGCTCGAAAGAAGTCTTCCTGTCTCCTAGGCAGCTGCTCCTTAAGCCGTGTGCCTTGGTTATCCGATGCTTCTGATTCAGCAATTCGCCGCTGCAATGTTGATGATTCGTGTGCAGGTGTCTCCTCCCCATTCCTGCGGGATCGTATCATCTTTATCATTCCAGTATCTACATGTGCTAGCAGGTCGGACGGCATCTTTTTAGCAAGACCAAACAGCTCATCCGTGTCCGCCTTGTTTACATCAAGCACCTTGGCTAAGGCCAAGATGATCTTCTGCCTCGGTGAGGGTATGACGCCAGTTTCAAGCTTACTTACGTATGTGGAGCTAATGGCTGTCTTTTGTGCCAGTTCTTCTTGAGTCAAGCCTTTGGCTTTCCTCAGTTCCCTTAGTCGTTGCCCAAACATCATAACAGTGCCGCCTGATACTGTACACTAATACTAGGTATTACTGACTTGATTGTCAAGTACTACCAGATGCCTGTAATTACCCATATCTAATAACAATGACTTTACCAACAGTAGCGGGCAACACCCTTTACTCGCATTGGGGTGCTAGTGTCATTTTATGCAGCTGCCTTCATAGTCTATGCTGCCCTTTCTTCAGTACGAATTTGTCTTATCTATCAAGCTACCCAGCACGATCAGTGAGATAAAAGTCATTGACCAAAGTAATGTAAAAGGCATATTCTACAATCAGATTCATTACTGGAATATGCCATTGAAAGCTTCTATAAGAAGGGATAGAAAACTCTGATAAAAGTTTCAGCGAGGGCATCGATTGTCGTAAAAACTCGCCAGCCGTCTAGGGACTAATCCCTCTTTGTATCCAGCACTGTGTGTAAGATTTCCGATTACAATATACCTTGTCCTATATCGATATACCGTTGAAATCTCTTACAAGGGCAGCGGATAATGGTGATAAAGACTTCGTCGAAGACAAAGGACAGGGCAGATACCGTGAACGCAGTTAACCGCATGTTACATGTTATAATTAATATATACAGTATATACAGTCCCGGCTATAGAAAGGGAGGCATGAGGCAATGGCACAGAAACTGAAGGTAAGAGCAGAGATACCGAAGCCAGGCAGTATTTCCTTCGAGGACAGGGTAACCAAGAGTGTGCCCTATGAGTGGGGTTATGGCTCCACACGCCGCACCGCCGGGCTCAGGGACGCCTTATTCTGGAAAGCGGCGGTGACCAAGGAGTGGATAAACGTAGCTGCCGGGATAGGTAAGTGCAGTTTCCGCGAAGGGCAGAAAATCAAGGTTGACATGGACAGGGCGAGGCTGGTGACCCGGGCCTACAGGGAGACGGAGGGGCAGCCGTGGGCCGTCCGCAGGGCGAGGGCGGTGGAGATGATGTGTGAGGAGATGCCCATCTTCATCAAGCCCGGTGAGCTTATTGTGGGCGACGCCAACGGGGCGCCGGACGAGATAAGATGGTACCCCGAAGCCAGTGTGTGGTTTATGCCTGAGGCGGTTACCACCGGCGGTTTCTCCGAGATGGTGACCGAGGAGGAGAAGAAGGAGATCATCGAGGACATCTGCGAGTACTGGAAGGGAAGGTGCGTGCGGGATCGGATATATGAAGAGATGCCCAGCTTCTTGAAGCCGATAGTAAGTAGCGATCCGACTGCCACTAGCGTTTGCCCCCAGACCTGGGAGGAGAGCCGCGCCCTACCCGGGTACGACTATGAGACGCTCTACAACGAAGGGCTGCAGGCGAGGATTGACAAGGTGGAGGCCAAGCTGAAGGAGCTGGAAGATAGAATAGCGGAGATGGACCCTGCGGAGTACCTGGAGAGGAAGCATGAGTGGCAAGCCATGGCTATATGCGGCAGGGCCATAATCCGCTATGCCCGGAGACACGCCGAGCTGGCCAGAGAGCAGGCCAAGGCAGAGAAAGACGGGGCCCGCAAGGAGGAGCTGGAGGAGCTGGCCGACATCCTGGACTGGGTCCCGGCAAACCCGCCACGAACCTTCCACGAAGCCCTTCAATTCATGTGGATAATCGAGATCGTGGGGCACTTCATGACGATATGCGGGAATGGATGCGGGGTCAGGATTGACCGGGTATGGTGGCCATACTACGAAGCCGACATGAAGGCGGGACGTATCACCAGGGAGAAGGCGCTGGAACTGGTGGAGTGTCTGTGGATCAAGGCTCAGGACATAGGGTCCCCCCCGGAGTGGCCTCCGATCTTCAGTGCCACCTCCGGCTTCGATGTAGGCTGGGCGCCTAACATCTGCGGATCTGATGAAAACGGCAAGGATGCATCCAACGATTTAAGCTGCATCGCCCTGGAAGCGCTGGCCAACCTCCACATCAATCAGCCCCCTATTTGCCTGCTCTACCACCGCGATATCTCGCCCGATGTAATGGAAAGGGCCCTTGACCTTATCCGGACGGGCTCGGGTCAGCCCTCGTTGCACAGTCAGGACATGCTGGAGAAGTGGTGCTATACCAGGGGCTGGTCTACTGAGGATGCCAAGAAGGTGCAGTTAGGGTGCTGCGTCAACCCCCACATCCGCGGCAGGGCGGTAACTGCATCGGGTATTGCCACTATGGGGGCCATATTCGCTGTCAAGCTGCTGTCAGAGGTCCTGGGATTGTTCGAAACCCCTGATGTACCCGGCAAGCCTGAACTCAAGGACCCGCGGCAGATGACATCTGCCGATGAGCTACTGGATGCCTTCTGTGAGCGGCTGTTGTTCTATATTGATATAGGGGTGCACTCCTGGAACCTGGGGCAGCAGATAGTCATAGAGTACAGCCCTGACCCGTGCAACTCCTTCCTCCTGGATGAGGCCGTGGAGAGGGGAGTCGACCTGACCAAGCTTCACAAGGAGCACGATACCTGGCCATTTATGGTCTTTTTAGGAGGGATCAACGTGGCTGACTCCCTGTCGGCCATTCAGAAGCTGGTCTTTGATGATGGGAAGTACACCATGGATGAGCTGATCGAGGCGCTGAGGGCAAACTGGGAAGGCTATGAGGAGATGCGCCAGGATTTCCTGAACGCCCCCAAGTATGGCAACGACGATGACTATGCTGATGAGTGGGCGGTGAAGACCTTGACACGGACACATGGCACGCTCAGGCAGGTCAAGGATGCCTGGGGTTGGCCCGTCACCATTGATGGCAGTACGGCAGCGGCCTTCCAATCGACAGGCCTTATGTGCGGAGCCACCCCCGATGGCAGGCTGGCCGGAACCGCCTTGGCTGACGGCACCGTATCGCCCATGGCAGGGGCCGACAAGAATGGTCCCACAGCGGTCCTTAACTCAGTTGGCAAGATACCCTACATGCACAGCCAGCTCCTCAACCAGAGGTTCATGCCCCAGTTAGTCGAGGGGGAGAATAAGAAGTTGTTCGCCGAATATATTAGAGAATGGCATGAGAAGGGGACCATCCCACATGTCCAGTTCAATGTGTGGGATAGCGGGACTCTGCGGGATGCCCAGGAGCATCCAGAGAAGTACACCGATCTCCAGGTGAGGGTTGCCGGTTACAGCGCCTTCTGGATCGATCTATCCAAGGAGACCCAGGACAGCATCATCGTCAGGACAGAGCAATCCCTGGGTTGTTAGTGCATCCTGAGGAATGAAGCCCGGATACTGCGATTATAGCGTGGAGGTGAAGTCCCCACGCTATAATTATAAGAAATTGGAAAGCGAATAAACTCATGCTGGATAAGAGCGCTGAAGACAGGGGTGTGGTATTCAATGTCCAGCGTTTTTCCATTCATGATGGGCCTGGAATAAGAACTACGATATTCCTCAAGGGTTGCCCCCTCCGCTGCGAGTGGTGTAGCAACCCGGAGTCGATGAGGCTGTCATCCGAGATAATCACCCGGGACATTAAGTGCATCAGGTGCGGCAAGTGCGTCGAAGCCTGCCCCCAGCAGGCAATCACCGTCGTTGAGGACAACCGGATTATCCAGTGGGAGAAGTGCAACTACTGCATGAAATGTGCCGAGGTATGCCCCTCGGGAGCGATAGAGGCCGTGGGGAGATACATGACTGTTGCCGAGGTGATAGACACGGTGGGCAGGGACGCCAGCTATTATCGGCGCACTGGCGGTGGGATGACCCTCTCCGGGGGCGAACCTCTGGTGCAATGGCAGTTCGCCTTGAAACTGCTACAGGAAGCTAAGAAAAAGGGGTTTCATACCACCCTGGATACTTCTGGTTATGCTGACTGGGAAGTGCTGGATGAGGTGCTTAACCATACTGACCTGGTGCTCTACGATGTTAAGCATCTGGACTCGGCAAGACACCGGGAAGCCACCGGGGTGCCGAATGAGCGGATCCTGGATAACCTGCGAAAGACGGTGGGGAAGGCGGCGATCAGGATATGGGTTAGGTATCCGGTTATCCCCCGGTTTAACGACACCGATGAGGAGATGGAGGAGCTATGCCGGTTTGTCCTCGCCGAAGTACCGTCGGTGGAGAAGCTATCGCTTCTTCCATATCACAAATTTGCCGAGACGAAGTATAATGCCCTAGGCAGAGAATATCCGTATAAGGGGATTCCTCTGCAAACTGAAGAGCGTATAGCGGATCTCAAGAAACTCGCCGAGTCCCACGGTCTGAGGGTAGATGTGGGTAGGTAGAGGGAAATTGCCCTTTTCCAATTTCTCGATAAAATCAACCACCTGTTACCTGAATGCATCCCCTTCTTGCTAAATGGATGGGGATTCCAGGACGCCTTCCTCCTTCAGCCTCTTTATCTCCTCTTCAGACATTTTCAGAATCTCGCGGCATATCTCATCTGTATGCTGGCCGAGGAGGGGAGCTGGCGAGCTCGGGGGAAGTGGCATCTCGGAGAACTTGAAAGGTATGCCTGGGTAAATTTTTTTCCCCACTATAGGGTGTTCTATTTCTATGATTGCTCCTCGCCATTTGAGCTGTGGATCCTCAATAGTATAAGGGGCTTTCTGGGCCACCCCAGCGGCTATCCCTACACCTTGCAAGGTTTCCATTACCTCTTGGGCATCGCGATTAGCGGTCCATTCCTCCACCAACCTGTCCAGCTCGTCTACGTTTATCAATCGTCCCAGGATATCAGTGAATTTAGGATCCTTAGTCCAGCCAGGATTGCCGAGGACATCGCAGAATCTCTGCCACTCATCATCAGTGAACACACTTATGGCACACCACTCATCTTCACCCTTACAGCGGTAGCAGCCGTGAGGGGCAGCGTAAGGGTTCCGATTCCCCATCGGCTTTTCAACCCGTTTATTTATGGTATAGTCCAGATAGACTTCGCCGATGAGGGTGGCTGCCACCTCTATCTGAGCCATATCGATGAACTGTCCCTTGCCAGTTCGGCGCCTATAATCAAGAGCAGCCAGGACAGCTACAACAGCCAGCTTACTGCACATATGGTCAGGCAGGGCTGCGTTGGAACCTACAGGATAGGGGTCATCAGGGTGCGCCCAGAGAGAGAGCATACCAGAGAAAGCGGAGAGCATCGGACCATAGGCCTCGTAGTCGCTGTAGGGTCCTCCACCACCAAAACCCTGGCTGCTAATATAGATGATATCAGGTTTGATCTGATTCACACCCTCATAGTCCAATCCAAAGCCCTTCATAACACCGCCACGGAAGTTCTCCCCTATGATATCACTCATCTTTATGAGCCGCTTAACGACCTCCCTTCCCTTCTCCGTCTTCAGGTTTATCCCCAAGCTCCGCTTACTGCGATTCGATTCATTAAACCCGGCACTACTATCGAGAGTTTGCCCCAGAGTTCTCGCGAAATCGGGGTTCCCCCTTGACTCTATCTTAATGACGTCAGCCCCAAACTCCCCCAAAATCTTGCCGAAGTCAGGGATTACAGCGCCAGTACCAAAGCTTATGACCCTTATTCCTTCCAGAGGGAATCCTGGCATTTTAACCTCCTTCCTACACAACACCAGCCCGCCTAAGGACTGACAGATCACCTTTTGAAAATCCCAGCTCCCTGCAATAGATCTCTTCATTGTGTTCACCAAGGCATGGGGCAGAGCGCCTTGTGCTGGCGGGCGTCTCCGTCCATTTATATGGCGGTCCCGGGTAGAGAGCCTTACCTATCACAGGATGGTTGACCTCGACAAAGAATTCTCTTGCCTTAGTATGGGGGTTATTGACGAAACCTGCTATATCGTGAATAGGAATAATGGGAACACCCTCCCTATGCCCCGCTTCAAAGAGCTCAAACATGGTATAGTTGGGAGTGAACTCAACCATAAGAGTGTAAAGATCCTCAGCGTTGCCAACTCGGTAGATAAAATCCTTCCATTCCGGTAAACGCAGCACCTCAGGGTCACCAAGCACCCGAACTAGGGCATTCCACTGCCCTGGGGTTATGGCGAGCACCCGAATATAGCCGTCTTTACAGGGGTATACGGGGTAAATGGCGTCTCCAAGTCGTACATCAGTCACTACTGTTATTCTCTCGTCAGTCAGGGCATGAGAATAGATTGGCACTAGCCAGGGGAAAAGACCTATACGTGAGCTTTCGTGCACTGCTGCGTCAATATACTGTCCCTTCCCTGTGGTGCCGCGATGATAGAGGGCAACGAGTATAGATATGGCAGCAAGCAGGGAAGTCGCATCATAGGCCGGTGTCCCTGGTAAGTTACATGGTACCTTTCCAGAGAAACCACTGCTGATCATGACGCCGCTCATGGCGAAGTCGACGATATCAGAGCCTTTCCAATCCTTATAGGGGCCGGTTTGACCAAACTCGGTGATGCTGGCCATGATAAGGCCAAGGTTTATCTCCTTGAGCACTGGGTAGTCAAGGCTTAGGCTTGCCATATAGCCAGGAGGATAGGTTTCCACTATAACATCCGCTGTCTTGACCAGCTTCTTGAAAATAGCCTTACCCTCGGAAGTCTCCAGGTCCAAGGTTATCCCCCGCTTGTTGGCGTGCCGATAAAGGAAATAGAGGCTCTTCTCCAGATGCGGTATATCATCCACAAACGGTGGGATGCTCCGGGTGGAGTCCCCTTGGGGTGGCTCAATCTTTATGACATCGGCGCCCAAATCCGCAAGCAACTTCGTACAGTAAGCGCCCTTACTATCAGCAAGATCCAGGATGCGGTATACACTCAAAGCACCTTCTTTTTGCTCCGCCACAATAGCACCTCTTACTTATGTATAAAGCTTACCTGCGAGTTCATGGAGACCCAGACTTATTAGTTTCTGTTTTGATGGGCGACCATCGGCCTGGAGACCTCTAGCAGGATAGTACTCCTTGAGCATAAGCTCCAGGTCAGGCACGGAACCCACGGCACCACCCTCTGAGGTTGGTGTCAGGATTTGCCTGGGCAGCCGATCATCTGCTGACGTTATACCCATCAGGTTACTGATACCTCTCTTTAAATTCCAGATCCTCTCACCACATTCCATTAGCTCGTTGAGGTCATAGTCAAATCCACTGGCTGATCTCATCAAGTCGACCAGATCCTCCGCATTTGTTACAGGGATGATTATATAACAGATCACTGCAGAATTGGCAATCTGCCCCAAATCCTGCGAGGTCTTTATTATCCTGCCCATACCCTCGCTTTCCTTTGCAATGACACCGGGATCTAAGCCTATCTCCGGCCAATTCACGATGCCCACTGTCATGCTGTAGGCATAATCACTGGTGTGGCAAGCTCCACGTACTCCTGTGGCATAGGCTAGGCCGAGAGCATGACTAGCACGGGGATCATGCATGGGAACCTCAAGCCCCTTGACCTCCACCGCATAGTTAGAGGCATTCTTGCCTATTATCTGAGCAGCACGCTTACTACCCTCGGCCAGCACATCCCCGAAACCATCGCGATGGGCAATCTTTTCTATCATCTTTAGAACGGCGTCGGCATCTCCCCATTTCAGTGCTATACCGTCTGTGTCCTTTGCACTAATAATTCCATGCTCAAAGCAGTCCATCGCCATGGCTATGGTGGCTCCACAGGAGATAACATCAAGCCCATATTTATTGCAGGCTTCGTTCATCTTAATGACTGCTGCCATATCTCCGATCATGAGCAGGCTGCCCAGACTGGCCGCACCTTCATATTCGGGGCCTGCTCCTGCCATTCCTTTGTACGGACCTTCGGTAATGTGGACTACTCTCTTACATGCAATCATGCAGCCGTAGCAGGCCTCGGTTCCAGTTAGGAATTTATCCCCGCTCAATATACCACCGCCAATTTGCGAAGCCACTGCAGTATTATCACCGACAACCCAGTTCTTAGCCGGCACATCACCCGTTATCATGCCGTAATCCATGCCGGCGTTGGTGCCCTGAGCGCTTAGTACCTGTGTCGCAATATGCTCCTTAACCTTGGTAATTACCGCTTTTCGCCTGTCGGTAAACTGCGTCGGGGAAGCCAACTCAACCTTACCGGTACCTCTCACCACGATAGCCTTAAGCTTCTTCGAGCCCATAACGGCACCCATGCCGCAGCGGGCAGCGAAATCCCGCTTCTTGTTGGCGATAGCAGCATACCTTACCTGGTTCTCGCCTGCCTGGCCGATTACCAGCACCTTAACCTTCTTCTTTCCACCATGCCTATCAATAAGGAGATCTGTAATCTCATAGCTATCCCTGCCCCAAATATCAGAGGCATCATTGATCTCGATCTTGTCATCTTCAATATATAAATAGACTGGTTTGTTAGAGGCACCCTCTATCGAAATGCCGTCATAGCCTGCAGATCTCAACTCCACAGCAAAATCACCACCACAACAGCTCTCTCCCCACATGTTAGTCAGCGGGGATTTCGAGCATACCGAAAACCGTGAGCCTCCTGGCAAACCTGTACCACTCAGTGGGCCTGTCATCATAAAGAGCACGTTATCCGGGGATAGGGGATCAACATCCGGGGATACGCGGTCAAAGAATAGTTTAGCTGCAAGTCCGCTGCCACCTATAAATTTCCGTAGAGTATCCCTGTCTATTTTACTTTTGGTAGTGGTGCCATTGCTCAAATTGACGTTCAGCATCCTGCCTTCGAAACCTGCCATTCTATCCTCCTTTCACGATATATTTATATACTCTCTTATATGGAATACCGTATTAAAGCCAAAATTAAGTGCCCTTCTTCAACTTGTTATCAACAAAAACCTCCAGCCTAGCAATTATATTATTGAAGGTGTCCCATTGCGCGGCTGTGAACTCCCTTGCATATTCAGATGCATATTCCTTAGCCTGCTTTTCAAGCCCATTCCGTGCAACCTCTCCCTTTTCTGTCAATTTTAAGCGGACTACTCTACTATCATCTGAGGCATGTAGCTTCTTTAAGTAACCCCTTCCTGCAAGTGTGTTAACCACCGGAGATGCGGTTCCTTTTGTAATTCCTAAAATATTGGACAGCTCTGTTATATTGATCTCCGGGTTGTTTCCCATAACATCGATAATCTGGACCTCGGAAAAGTACAAGAGGTCTCCTGTCCCAAAATATGAAGGAGACTTTGCCATTCTTGCAATTCTATTTATTATCACTCTAAGGAAAGTCGTTGATGGTTCCCGCATTGTCAATACCCTCCGTAACACAAGAAGCTCAAGAATGTAGGAATATTGTGTGGTAACCTAACAATATTGTCAAGAGGTGTGTGAATCATGGATTTGAACGGGACACTTTAATCAGAAGTAAGGGAGTCTAGATCTATTAGTAAATAGAGCTAGATATTCTATACATCGCTTTCCCTTATATGCCTATTGACAAATAGAACGCTTTGTTCCATTATTTGATTCACCTAAAAAACAGGAGGTTTACCATGCCA